>CAZIWS010000133.1:0-1512 GCA_964543175.1 uncultured Candidatus Saccharibacteria bacterium | reverse complement strand
GACTGCCATGTCCTGATGTTATTTGTTTGCCGTTTACAAACAACTGTATAAGATTACAGTTGGTGCCACTTGCCTCTATAAGAATTGTGTCCCCAATATTAAAGGTATCTCCATCATCAGGATTTTCTAATACAATTGTTGGAGGATCACAGTCGTACTCATTGTTATTCAAAATTCCCATATATTTGCTATTATTTCTTGAAGGTTCTTTATTTTGATCATCCCAAGGCAATGATAAACTTAACCATTCATTTTGATCTACAATTCCATCTGGAGTCATTCCATTCGTGACCTGATACTGCATCACAGCATTCCTCGATGCAATGTCATAAGTTCCAAAAGGTAATGAATTCCCAGAAGCATCTGTTTGTCTTTCTAAAAAGCCCTTGTTAATTAATACTTTTTGAAGAACAGTTACATCATCGACATTGTTTTCTTCACCAAGTTTGATTTTCCATATCTTTTTACCTGTCTTTTCAATTCCTATGTTCGAATGGTCCCCCCTCAACAAAAACTCAACTAAAGGTTGGACATTACTTTCATCATATGCTATCGGCTGATCTTCATAATAAGCAGTAATTCCCCCAACAACTAACCCGATTGTATCTTTCATATCCAATACAATTGATTCATTGTCATGAAAAACAACGCTCCATTTAGTATAATGCAGAGCATATGTTTTCGGTTTTATGCCAAGAATATTCGAAACAATGTTTCTATTCCTAATGATTTGTCTGCCTTTTCTTAAAGCCTCCGTGCTTTCTTCTATAATACCGGGCTTAAGAGTATTTTCAAGGGGTTCGATATTATTGAATACTTCGCTAATAGATTCGATTACTTTATTATTCTGTTTTGTCGTGGGGTTCTCAATTCGCCTAAAGTATAGTTTCTTTATTTTATTGGGGTTTTCTTCGTTATTATCCACAAAAACAATTTTTACATTGACATTCTTTCTTAAATCCAAAATAGTGTTTGTAATATTGGTTTTATATATGTCCAGGCTCGCTTGATCCCCGTAATAACTATCAATTACAAATGCAATATTAACTGTTTCGTTTTGAATACAAAAATAAGAAAGGAAATATTTACTGAAATGAGTTACCACAGCTGAGACTTTACCTGTTGAGGCATCAATTTTTGTAGCCTGAGGAATAATGGCACCGTTTTCATCATCGTACCAATAAATAACCAATTCATTAATATCAATGCTGTTCAATTGTTCTTGACTAAGAGTGAAGCTGATCTCTGCCCATTCAAAATCGGATGTTGTTTGCACATCGATTGGTTGCCCTATCATTTCAATTGTTCCATCTAAAACATCAAAGCAATTTGTTACAGTCGTTGTGGCATTGATATCTTCTTTGCTGCTAATCGTGATTTGCGGAACGACATCCGGGTCTGTAAAACCAATCATATTACTTTGCGATAACGCCTGTGCAGTATTTCCATCCTGCGGTTCCTGTGAAACTACATCTACAGTTGCAAAAAGATTGTGTTTAAAATCAAAGAGAT
>CAZIWS010000132.1:424-1520 GCA_964543175.1 uncultured Candidatus Saccharibacteria bacterium | reverse complement strand
GCCTTCCTTGATCAGCTCCGCCGAGCCTTCCAGAATGGCGCGAATCTGCATTTCACTTACCTCCGGGTAACTGATGCCCAGACGAACGCCGCGATGACCCATCATCGGATTGGTTTCATGCAGGCTTTCGGCGCGGCCGTTCAGTTTCTCTACCGAAATACCGAGACTCTCCGCCAGACGCGCGCGCTCATCGGGATTCTCCGGCACGAATTCATGCAGGGGCGGATCCAAGAGACGGATCGTCACCGGTCTTCCACCCATGGCTTCGATCGTCTTTTTAATGAAGCCCTTGACAAACGGGAACAATTCATCCAGTGCGGCACGGCGTTTTTCCTCCGTGTCGGCAATAATCATTTTGCGCAGATAGAACAGCGGCTGTTCGCTGTTCTCGCCGTAGAACATGTGCTCGGTGCGGAACAGTCCGATGCCTTCGGCGCCGAACTGAACAGCTTTGGCGGCGTCTTTGGGTGTTTCTGCGTTGGTGCGGATTTTCAGACGTCGCAACGAATCGCAAATTTTCATGAAAGCGGCAAAATTTACATCATTTTCCGCGCCGCTGATCATCGGCAGAGCGCCAATGTAAGCGCGGCCCTTGGTTCCATTGAGCGTGACAAAATCGCCTTCGCGCACCGCCTTGCCGTCAACCTTCATAATCTTTTGCGCAATGTCAACGTGCAGAGAGCCGGCGCCGACAATACAGCACTTGCCCCAGCCGCGGGCAACCAGCGCCGCGTGCGACGTCATACCGCCGCGTGCCGTCAGAACGCCTTCAGCCGCGCGCATGCCTTCCACATCTTCAGGGTTGGTTTCTTCACGAACGAGAATAACTTTCTTGCCTTCCTTCTTCCATTCCATGGCGACATCGGAGGTAAAAGCAACCAGCCCGACGGCTCCGCCGGGACCCGCCGGAAGACCCTTGACCAGGAATTCCGCCGAGACTTCGGCTTTCGGATCAACCATCGGATGCAGCATTTCATCGAGTTGCGCCGGCGTTACGCGGGAAACCGCTTCAGCGGCGCTGATCATTTTCTTTTTATACATTTCGACGGCAATCCGCACAGCAGCAGGACCGTTGCGTTTGCCTGTTCTTGTCTGC
>CAZIWS010000132.1:0-414 GCA_964543175.1 uncultured Candidatus Saccharibacteria bacterium | reverse complement strand
TCCAGACACGGCCGTCCTGAATTGTGAATTCCAGATCCTGCATATCCCGGAAATGCGCTTCCAGTCTGTTGCGAATCGCCTTGATCTGGGCGTAAGCTTTCGGCATGGCTTTTTCCAGTGAAGGATGACCATCGACATCGTCTGACTGACGGGTTTCTTCATTCATCGGATTCGGTGTGCGGATACCGGCGACCACATCTTCGCCCTGCGCGTTGGGCAGCCACTCTCCGTAGAATTTATTCTCGCCGGTGGCCGGATTACGCGTAAAGGCCACACCGGTGGCAGAATTTTCACCCATGTTGCCGAAGACCATTGCCTGCACGTTGACCGCCGTACCCCAGTCATCGGGAATACCTTCAATACGGCGATAAGAAATAGCGCGTTTGCCGTTCCAGCTCTTGAAGACCGCGCCGA
>CAZIWS010000131.1:0-1547 GCA_964543175.1 uncultured Candidatus Saccharibacteria bacterium | reverse complement strand
TGGTTTTAATAGAAATAAGAGTGTCGGCAGTATTTGTTTTAGCAGAATCGGTTGACTGAGTTGGAGTTTCGGTGACGACAGGATTTTGTGGAGCAGAATTGTTATCTTCAGGAAAACTGGTGGTAGTATTTTGAGTTGTATTTTGATTCATATTTAGATTTAAATTTGTTTCTGTATTTTTGTTGGTGCAAGCAGAAAACAAAACAGAAGAAAGAATAATTAAACTGACGAGTTGAAATTTATTTTTTAAATTCACAATAATTATTTTAGCAAAATCAGAACTCTTTTGGGACCACTGTTAATATCTTCCTTTTGACCAGACGAGGGAAAATCATGAATACTTTCCATAAGTAAATTATAAGAATATTTAAAATAGGCGCCGGCTTTGGTGCCGACATCGTGGGTAGTAAATTGCTTTTTATTATCGTCGTAACCAAGAATTACTAGACTGTGGTAATAAGGTCCACCGGAATTAAAATGTTTGTTTTCTTGATATAAAGTTTTACCGTTGCCGGTGACTATAACTGGAATGTTTTGGACTAAATATTTTTTAATATCTTCAATTGTGGGGTTTTCAATAATTTTTGTTTGATAACCTAAATATTTTTGAGCTACTAAACTCATTTGTTCAATATTAATATCGTGAGTGAAGCCTTGTTGGTTTTCAAATTCGATCATTTTTAAAATGGCGTCGCGATTTTCTGTGGTGGTGATACTTTTGATGTTTTTATAAAAATAATCGACGGTTATAAGAGAGGCTTCTTCGCAAGCATCTTGCCAAGGTTGATCCCAATTTTTTTCTGGAGCTTGTTGGACAAAGGCGGTTTTGATTAGATGTTGGTCGGGTAAGCCAGATTCTAAAATTTTAGTAGGTTCAGGAATAATGGTTTCTTTAACAGTTTCGATTTTATTAACAGTTCCATTGATTTTATTTTCAATTTTCTCTATGGTTATTTTTTTGGCAAAAATAAAATGAAGTAATAATAAAATACCAACAATAATAATTGCCTTTACAATAAGCCTTTTTGGATTAAAAACACCCATGATGCCTATTATAAACAAAATAATTAAATAATTTTAAATTAAACCTAATTTGTTGACAAAATAGTGATATAATGATATTATAGGTTGTTCTAGGGATGTATTCTTTATGTTCGAAGTTGCTCTTTAATAAAAGAAAAAAGGAGGATGTATTTGTGTTGATATTTCGAGTATTGAGTGGTTTGTCTATTTCTTTTAGTATTTTTTGTATTTTTTATGTACTAAAAAAGAATTTGACACCGATGCAAAAAAAATATTGGAGGGATATGTATTTAGTTGGAATGATTTTGTTCCTAGTTTCCTCTCTACCATTTTTGTCAATATCTATATTTTCAGTCCTATATTTCCTATTTCTTTTGGTTATATTACACATTTATATAAGAGAATCTCTTTCCCTGCCTTAGAACTCAGTGGCACTGTTTTGTAAAAAAAATATTTAATTTTACGAAAAAGTGCCTTTTTTCTTGCAAAATTTCAATATTATAGTACAATCTACGAATGCCCAA
>CAZIWS010000130.1:0-1548 GCA_964543175.1 uncultured Candidatus Saccharibacteria bacterium | reverse complement strand
GTTAAAAAACTTTATTGGGTATTCCAACGCTTATAATTTTACCATCAAAAATAAAATTTTGACGATGCCTTTCCGATAATTCTAGAAACTTATAACTACCAAGTAAATATTTATTTAATAATTTAATTTTTAGTATTTTCTTCACAATATTCTTGTCTGCTATTCACATGCCAAATGGTTGATTTATCAGAAATATTTCCCAACAAAAAATCAACTAAAGCAAATGATGTTTCCATCGAATGGTCTATATTATTGTACCGATGTTGCCCATTACGACCAACACAAAAAAGGTTATCAAACGAGTTAATAAATGTAATAATTTTTTCCAAATCTAAGTAGCCATCCCAATATGCAGGATAAGCTTTTTCAACCTTTTCTACATAAGCATCAATCACATACGATTTATCAGATAAAATATTACACTTTACTAAATTGTTCGTTGCTAATTTTTCCCACTCTTTGTTTGACAGATTCCAAAAGTCATCATTTTTTTGGCAAAAAAATTCAACCCCAACCAAAATTGCATTTTTGTTTTTATTCATAGCATCCGACCAGTTATCGAAAATTTGAATACGCCCCATTTTATACCGTTTATCCTGAATGTAAATCCAATTATCATCTATAATACCATTTTTTTTACTGAATACTCCTTTTGAAACCCCATTTTTTTCAATAAGGAGTGCAACGATAACAAATTCTCTATATGGTAATCTTTGAGCTATATTATATATGTATTCCGGAACATTGTTCATACCATGCAATAATTCTTTTAAAGGAATGGATGAAATAAAAATATCTCCATCAAATTTACTTCCATCATCACATTCAACGCTACTTATTTTTATATCTTGACAAATAATATTTGATACTTTTGTATTATATATTATTTTTCCACCCATTTTGCAAAATTCATTAGCAACGTTTTCCCATAGATGTCCACTGCCGAATTTTGGATAGAAAAAATACGATATTGTCGTTCTATCTTTAGAGAAATTTTTATGAAAAAAAAGGCTTTTTAATACTGATATAATTGAAAAACTCTGTACTCTTTGTTTACCCCAATCCGAACTAATATCTTCTGCTTTTTTTCCCCATAATTTTTCTGTATAGTCCTTGAAAAACAACTGATAAAGTTTTTTCCCAAAATTTCTTTCATAAAAATTTTCTAATGAATTGCTTTTACGCAGAGATAAATTAGTTATTATATAACTGGTAACGATTTTAATTGAATTTGAAATGCCTAAAGCAAAAAACGTATTTTTACTAAATTTTATTGGGTATTCAATGTAGTTTTCATTAAATAGAATGCTTGATTTTCTTGCTTTTTTCAACATTATATCAGGATTATCTGAGACTCCATCATCTGTTTCTTCAATATGTAAAAAATTCCCCCACCAGTCCTTTACTTTTTTATTTTTCGTAAAATATCTATGACCACCGAGGTCGAAAAGAGTTCCGTTAAACTTTCTTGTTTTAGAAATACCACCTACAGCATTATCTTGTTCTAAAATGACAACATCCAATGCTGAATCATTTTTTAAAAGTTCA
>CAZIWS010000129.1:0-1566 GCA_964543175.1 uncultured Candidatus Saccharibacteria bacterium | reverse complement strand
TGGTCTATTAATTGGAGCTATTAAAAATAATTTCTTTGCTTTTGGATATTCTTCTACTCCCATAGGAGGACAATTCCTAATATTTAATAAATATCTAAGTTCATAAGAGCGAGTGTCCCCCTGGATTGTTGTTGCTATATTAAAATTCTCAGGACAACCGTTTTTAATAATTAAATTAGCTACTTTTTGTTGGTCTGGGTAACTCCACCCTGGAATAACCTCTAATGGTTGGTAATTTGAACACAATTTAGTTTGTATTAAAAATACTACCAACAATAGAGTTACTAATATTAGATTTCTATTTTTTTTATTTTTGATCTTTTTAATTAGGATTAAAGTCTCCCAGATAATAAAAATTAATAAAGGGAAAACAAAATAATGAGTTGATAAATCTCTACTAGAAGAGGAGTTTTCTAAAACATAAAAAAGTGTTCTGGTGTTATAAAAACCATGTTTAAATTCAAAGATTATCCAAGGTAGATCACCAACTATAAAACCTGCCATTATTACCAAATAAGCTTTGATTACTTTAATTTGTTTAGTCCTAAATAACCAAACAATAAAAAATAACCCCAATAATAGCCCACTATAATGACAAGCAAAAGCAAACCCCCAACAAATTGCCATGAAAAATAAATACTTTATTTCTTTTTTTAAAAAATATTTTTCTCCAAAACATAAAATTAAAATAGACAATGGGACTAATAAATGGGGATTCCACCAAAATCGACTATGAATGATTAAGTACGGCGAAATAGTAATGGAAAGAAAAATTAAAAGAGCCCAAAATTGATCAAACTTTCTTTTTATAAACCTAGTAAATAGTAGATAAAAAAATAACTCTATAAAAATAAAAACAATATTTATTGTTAATGGATTCCATTTACTAATTAGACCAATAATTCCCAAAACATAATAATAATTAGCCCCAACATAAAAATATTTCCCCATAAATGATTTTGCATAGGAAACTGGACCAATTAAACTTAGTTTTTTTGAATCAAACATCTCTTTTGTCTCTAAAATATGAGTTGCTGGATCAAAACTAAAGCCCATTAATTCATTTAAGTGATTAAAACGAATCAATAGATATAAAAAAGAAATTAAAATTAGCCCAACAATAAAAAATATATTTTTATTTTTCATTAGTTCTTAAGTTTACAATACTATTTCTGGTTTTTTTCCTCAAAAGTCTCTACTAAAGAATAACCACAACCACAATAATTTTGTTTATAAAAACCACTTGTTTTTAAATCCCTAGACACTTTTTTGGGTATTAAAAATTTTATTTTATAGTCCTTCCCTAATTTTTCAGCAATTTTTTTTATAGTTTCTTGGTCTTGGTAATGACTTGTAATTAAAGTTGAAGACACTAATTCAAAACTATTTTTTTTGGCATATTCAAAACTTTTTTTCAATCTTAAGTTCCAACATTTTTCACATCTATTTTCTTTATTTTTTATTTCTTTAAAATATTCCTTTGGACTCCAGTCGGGGACTATTAACTTTAATTTATTTTCTTCAGCCACTTTTTGAATTGCTTTAAGCCTACTCAAATATTCTGAT
>CAZIWS010000128.1:0-1625 GCA_964543175.1 uncultured Candidatus Saccharibacteria bacterium | reverse complement strand
ATTGAAAACGCTGACAGAAACAGGTCATAAAGATATTTTAACCTCATTAAGCTTGGTCTTGAAGACAACAATTGTCATTGAAAGCATCGGTGCAATAATATTGTCATTACTTTTTTTTGATTCAGGCCTAGAGTTTAAAGATGCTATTTGGCATGGGTTGTTTACATCAGTTTCTGCTTTTTGTAATGCAGGTTTTTCTCTGCAACAGGACAGTCTTATAAGTTTTCAGAGCAACCCCGGTGTTTTATATGCTGTTGCTGCGCTTATTATATTAGGTGGATTAGCACCGGCTACAACATTTATTCTTCCAAAATGGATTAGTGGTAAAAAAATAGATTTAATACACTGGCTGCCCCTTGTGACTACATTTGTATTGATTATTGCTTGTGCATTTATTGTTTTAATATTTGAGTGGGATCAGTCTTTTGAATACCTGTCTTTAGGCGACAAATTTCATAATGCAATTTTCCAGTCTGTAACTCTTAGGACAGCCGGTTTTAACTCAGTAGATTTTTCAAAAATATCAAATATTACGTATTTAACAATGTTGTTTGCTATGTTTGTCGGAGGCAGTCCGGGTGGAACTGCAGGGGGCATTAAGACAACAACACTTGCTGTGTTGCTGATGACTTTTTGGGCGAATATTACCGGTCGTTCAGATGTTATTGTACAAAACAGAAAGCTTGGATATGAAACTATTTATAAAGCGGTTACAATAGTTATAGCCGGCTTAATTCTGATTTTCTTTGGAGTGTTTATTCTTGAGGTTACGCAAGATATTAGTTTAAAGACAATTATTTTCGAGGTGATATCAGCAATTGCAACTGTTGGTCTTTCGATTGGGGGAACTTTACAATTAGACTCACTAGGCAAATTTATTTTAGCGTTTATTATGTTTTCGGGTAGAATTGGCCCTATAACTCTTTTTATGTTGTTGAACAATAATACACAATCAAGTCGAACAAATCATCTTGAAGCAAAAGTTTTGCTTAGTTGAGGGAGAAAATATGGCACAGCAGATTATAGTAATTGGTCTCGGACATTTTGGAATGTCGCTTGCACGTTCTCTGGCTGCAAATAAAGCTGAGGTGCTTGCAGTAGATAATAAAAAAGTTTTGGTTGAAGAAGCAGCTAAATTTGCTACTGAGGCTATTTGGGCTGATGCAACAGATGAACAGCAATTAGCTGAGCTTGAACCGGGAAAAAGAGATATTGCTGTATGCGCAATAGGTGAAGAATCAAGAGAGTCTTCGATAATTTGCACTGCATTACTTAGGCAAATGGGATGTAAAAAAGTTGTTGCCAGAGCTAATACCTCAATGCATCAGAGAATATTGAAATTAGTGGGGGCTCATCAGATTATAAATCCTGAACAAGAATTTGGAGTTAAGTTCGCAAATAAGCTTTTATACAGCGATATAATTGCTGACACAAATATATCTGAGGATCTCAGTATTACTGAAATAAGCGTTCAGCCTTCAATGGTGGGAAAAACTCTTATTGAGTTGGAATTGCCCAAAAAGTTTGGCGTAATTGTAGCCGGAATTAGGGATAAAAAAAACAACAGGATCATGCAGCCTCTGCCAAATATTCCGTTAAAAGAAAAAGAAAATATAATCATTGTA
>CAZIWS010000127.1:427-1637 GCA_964543175.1 uncultured Candidatus Saccharibacteria bacterium | reverse complement strand
GCATCACCAACACGCTCAAACTCGGCGTGGAAACCGCCCGGATTAATCCGGATGACGTTGACCTGATCAGCGCGCACGCCACTGCCACCAAGATGGGCGATATTATCGAAGCGCAGGCGATCAATGCTGTTTTTGGCGGCCATCCTCATGTTGTCGGTTTAAAAAGCTATACCGGCCACACCATGGCCGCTTGCGGCGCCATTGAAACCATCATGGCCCTCTACATGATGGAGGAAGGTTTTATCGCGCCGACATTGAACCTGGAAAACATCGATGAACGCTGTGCCATGTTAAAACATGTACAAAAATTGACGGATCATCCGGTAAAAACAGCGGCCATTCAAAATTTCGCTTTCGGCGGCGTCAACACCATGCTGATGATTAAAAAGTTTTCCTGAGTTGAAGATGCTTCTGTTCCGTATTTTTCATTTTGCAGTTAATTTATCCGTAACAGTGATTTTGTGGTTCTACTTCATGTTCGGATATCTTTTTATTTTGCTTTTCCTGTACCTGCCGGTTTACGTTTTTGCGAAAAACCGCGCCGCGGCATTGCAGAGACTAAACCATATCCATTTAAAAATATTCTTTGCTTTGACGAAACTGCTCGTGTCCGGGACAAAATTCATCATTCCGGAAGATGTGCGAAAAATTCATTCCTCGGTGATCGTCTGCAATCATTTGTCCTATCTCGACCCCATCCTGCTGGTATCGCTTTTCAGACAACAGAAAACCATCGTCAAACATACGTTTTTCAAAGTTCCCATCTTCGGCTGGTTTTTGAAAAACTACGGTTATATTTCCTCCGGATCCGACACCATGATGGGCGCGGCCATGATCAACAACCTGGAAGATATTAAACAGCATTTGTCATCGGGCGGCGTTTTATTTGTTTTTCCTGAAGGCACCCGGAGCCGCGACGGCAATCTTGCGTCGTTCAACAAGGGCGTTTTTACGATTGCCCGCTATTGCAACGCGCCATTGAAACTCATTTTACTCAGGGGAACCAACAAATTATTTCAACCCGGTCATTTCCTTTTTCACACTCAGGAACATAATGAAATTGAACTCCGGTTAATCGGTTCTCTCAATCCGGATTACAGGAGTAAAAATTTTTCCATCGCCGCCCTGGCTGATGAGGCCAGAACGATATTCGAAGAAAAAATTGTCAATTTAAAATTATTACTAATGACTTCAATGGGGGATTTGGTAA
>CAZIWS010000127.1:0-417 GCA_964543175.1 uncultured Candidatus Saccharibacteria bacterium | reverse complement strand
TTAGAAGGTATAGAGTTGGATATTTGGATGTCCATCTCAGGCCCTACGGGACACTTCAGCCAGCGGCTGATATCGAATGACGGAATAAAAAAATAAAACAAATGGGAGGAACAGGCCATGGAATTACAGGAAGCTATTTTAAAACGCAGAAGCGTCAGAAAATTTACCGACGATGTTGTCACCGATGATGAACTCAAACAAATCTTTGAAGCCGTGCGCTGGTCGCCGTCCTGGGCCAATACCCAGACCTGGGAATTCATCATCGTCCGCGACAAAGCACTGATGGAAAAAGTCGCCGGCACCTATTCCGAAAAAAACCCGGCCACAAAATGTTCTCTGGCCGCTTCCGCTCTGATTGTCGCCTGCGCGAAAACGGGCATCTCCGGCTGCTATGACGGGAAACAGGTTACTTCAATT
>CAZIWS010000126.1:0-1637 GCA_964543175.1 uncultured Candidatus Saccharibacteria bacterium | reverse complement strand
TATTTATAATTCAGATAAAGAGGGTATTGAAAAAGGATTAATATGGATAAAAGAAAATTATGAAAAAATGGGAATTAAATCATTAGCATTACCTGCATTAGGTTGTGGACTTGGAAAACTATCTTGGTCAACGATAGGACCACTAATGGTAAAACACTTAAGAGGATTGAGTATACCCGTTTCTATTTATCTTCCTGCAGAGACAGACACTCCTGAAATATGGCTTACTAAAGAATTTTTAATAAAATAATTTTTTAAATAAGCTAAAATTTAACCAACCTTTACAAACTAATTTCCAACAAAACTCTTTAAATTGCTTTTTCATTTAGATTAAAATAATAAAGGAATTATAAAATTAATTGAAGTTTTGGGATAAATTAAAATAATGTAGAAAAGTTACTTAGATATGAAAGAAAAAATATTACATCTAACCTTAATGAAAAAATGGTTTGACCAAATTTTAGCTGGAACAAAGAAGATAGAATATAGAGAAATTAAACCTTATTGGACAAAAAGATTGTTTGATGAGAATGGCGAGGCAATAAAGTATGATTTTATTTTGTTTAGAAATGGATATTCAAAAGATTGTAGAAAAATGAAAGTTGAATTTTTAAAAATTAAAATTACTGATAAGTATGAAATTTTGCTTGGAAAAATAATAAAACTAAATAATTAAAAAATAAAAGAATATTTTTTTAATTAATTCAGCGTGTAAAAATATAACAAATATATTGTGTAAACATATCTTAAATTTATTTGAACAAGTGCATTGTTACATTAAAGATTGGTGGAAAGAGTTTTAAAGATTAATTTCTTAGTTTTTTTATGGTGGATGAAAAAGAAGTAAATAAGTCATTTCTAAAAGCGATAGCAGAAACATTTAAGGCATATAATGAAAGTGGGGCAAGAAGTAATAAAAAACTTATCCCAATACATAAATGGTTTGCTAAACACTTAGAAGATAATTTAGGGGAAGGATATTCTATTTTGAGTTTAGGTAATGGCGGAGAAGCCAATTTAAACGGAAAATATTATCCCAAAAATCTGGATATATCTGTAATAAAAGATGATAAGATTCTTGCGACTATTAGTTTTAAATTTGTTACATCAAATTATAAACAAAATGCTAATAATTACTTTGAAAACCTATTGGGCGAAACTGCTAATATTAGAAGGGTAAATGTAGGATTTGCACACTTTTTAGTATTAAGAGCGAAAACTCCCTATTATAATAAAAATAAAGGAAATCTTCGTGGAGAAACGATTAAGATAGAAACCTTAAATGATAGAGATATTTCAAAATATATCAAATTATTTCAAGATAACGATTTCCCACACAAACCAGATGTGTTAGGAATATCTATATTAGATTTTGATGAGAGTGGAAAACCAACGATTACAGATTTAAACAATTTGGGAATTTCAAAAGATAACCAAAATGCACTTAATAAAGAGTTATGTTTAGAAAAGTTTTTAGATAGATTTATTGCTTTATGTAAGTTAAAGAGTTAATTATAGATTGTTGGATAATTTTTTATTTGTTTGCTTGTTACTGATTTATAACCACCTGAAAAGTCTTTGCCTGTGATTTGGATATATTTGTGAAAATCTTTTGAACTTAAAATTTAAAATTTATC
>CAZIWS010000125.1:0-1644 GCA_964543175.1 uncultured Candidatus Saccharibacteria bacterium | reverse complement strand
ACGAAGAGTATTAAATGCACCGATTGTATCTTTTTAGTATGGTTGGTAACGGGTGGTGCTTTATTTAGTGCCGACTTAATATGTAAAACATAATTTGAATACAAATGAAAAAACAACAGAAAAAAGCTACTACGAAGCCAAAAACTAAGGCATTGAATAAAGCACTTGTTAGCGGTAGTGTTTTAAAAGAAGCGTTGCCAAATTATTCGCATTTAGATTTTGAAATTTTTAGAAAGCAATTTGAAACGCAAAAGAAAGCGGAAATAAAAATAAAGGGTTCTTACACAAATAATAACTTTAAATACTTTGCTTTTGTAATTGTGAAAAAAAACAAAAAGTATGGCGATAACCTTGAATTAATAGAGTTTAATGATAAGAATTGGCGAAACAGATTGCTTTACAAATTGTCTGATAGAGATAAAGGAGATTTTATTCCGATAATTGAAATGAAAAAATTTAAGCGAATAATTATTGATTATCCGTTCTCGGAATCATCAATGTTAAACGCAAATGATGATAATTACACATTCAACTTTATGCCTTCGGGTATAATAATAAATCAACTTGAAGATAAACCAAGAAAAGTAAGAGCAAGATATGGAGTTTATACTGTAAAAAAATGCGAACTTCTTATACCCGAAGATTATGATGTTAAGAGTGCGGTGGCTTTAAAACATTACAGCTAACGGAACGCAGCTATGTGCAGTGCTGATATTAAAAATTGCACAACCTTAATTAAAAGAATAATGAGTAAAATACTTGAAATATTTGATAAAGACGGAAAAGCATTGCACATAGGTGCTGTTATAGCTCCGTTTTGGCTTTGGTTAGTTAGAGAAGCTAAGATTGAGGTTATAGATGCAGAAAACTTTATTGAGGTGCATGGATTTGCAAAAGAAGGTGATAACTTAATACCAGTAATTTCATTTGCTGAATTATTGGAATGGTATAAAAGCCAAAATGAGTTATAACGGTTGGGTATATATGAAGTACCTTACCACAAATATTAAAAATTAGTAGAAACTTTATGAGGTATTTCATATATACCTTGTTATACAACGTTTATTTAATATGGAAAAAGAAATTAAAATTACAGGATGTTACCACAGTTGTTCATTTTTTGGAAACTCAATGGATGGTATGCAATGTAACCACCCTTACTGGAAAGATAAAGGTGCTTATGAGAATATGATTATTACACAGGATAATAGTAGAGACGGTAAAATACCTGAGAAATGTCCTTTGAAAAATGAACAACTAACGATTGTTTATAAACTGGATGTATCTTAAATGTTGTATAACATTTGGCGGCTTGGCGCAGTGCCGTATAGTAGAAACGTTCAAATTAACCTGTGCCTATCCAGCGGCATTGCGCTAAACCGCTGTTATAGGCACGTAAAAATTACGGATTATGAACGAGATTTTTAATGTAAAAGACAAATTACCTGATGTTGAATGTGGAAGTTTTTTAGTGTACGCACCAAAGAGTTTTCCTAAAAATAGTCGTTGGTTAGTGGCAGAATACTATGATGATGTGAAAGGTTTTTATAGTGAGTCGTCTGAAAACTTTTTGGATGATGTTACTCACTGGTGTAAACTTCCTGATGAACCGAAAGCGTAGTAATTTTTATTGCCTATAACGTA
>CAZIWS010000124.1:0-1646 GCA_964543175.1 uncultured Candidatus Saccharibacteria bacterium | reverse complement strand
AGGGTACGAAGGCTCTCAATCGAATAGAATCCGTAAATCAGACGAGGCGGCGTATTCTGGGCGTCATCCCATAAATAGATCTCAAATCCGTTCGTGTAGAAGATGACGGGACGGAACCCGTGTTCACGCTCGATGGCGTCCGCGTAGAGAGCCGCCTGTGTCTTGCCCTTGGATGCGTCATGAGCGGTGCGCTTGGCCTCGATGACCGCAATCGGGCGGTTGGCCTCGGTATCCCACAGCACGTAGTCGGAGAACCCGATGCTGCCTTCGAGCGGGAAGCTGCTGACGCGGAACTCTTGGCGGACAGTCTCCGTGTCACTCTTGCGGGGGCCGACATCCCAGCCTGCGGCCAGAAGCTGCTCGTCGATCAGCCGGTAGCGGGTTTCCTCTTCGCTGAACTCGAGAATGTTCGCCGCTTGCTGGGCTTGGTTGAGGAGGCACTGCAGTTCACTGGCGGTCTTCTCAGCACTTTTTGCCTGACGGCGGGCGGTTTCGAGATCGGCCAGAATCTGCGCCATCTGCGCTTCTTGGGCTGCCAGTTTCTCCAAAACGGCGCGCTTCTCGCGCTTGAGCTTTCCCTTGGAGTCTTCCTCCTCCTGCGGCGGGGTCTGGAAGGCGATGCAGGTGGCCTTCGTACCGCCCCCAAACGAGAGAAAATACCATTGGGCGAGGCCGTGGGCCTCTTTGAGCACATCGAGAGCGTCGCTGACTGAAATCTTGTCATTGGCACCATGCGCGGCGCGGTTGCCTCGTATACGAAGCAGATGGAGCTTATCGATCACGACAGGAGGCGTGGCTTTCTTGAAAGAGGCATCTTCCAGGAAATCGAAAAGCATGGCTTGCTGAGGGCGGACGAAACCGTGATGTGAGAAGATTGCCGACACCATGGATTCGGCAAAGGTACGAAGCTTCACGAGAGCGCTAACGGGATCCGAAAAACAGTAGTTTTCGGCGAACGCGCCAAGGTTCGCCAATTCGGGACAGGCGTCCCGGAGGAACTCGAAGTTTGTCGACTTCATGACAAGCTCATAAGTGTAGCGAAGCAACATGGCACAAACACGTCTAGCAAGGCTTGTGCCAACAACCAATGATTCCAGAAAATACGTTCAAACCAACTGAATGCGGCGATAGTAGCATAGAAATCCAAGCGGTGCGATATCAACGTGAGTTGATTGATGTCAACCATGATTCATGACGCGTCCTTGTCACGGGCATACTTGTGGACTGCCTGTGTCGAAATTCCAAGCAGCCTTGCCGCAGACGCGCAGTTTCCCCCTGACAATTCGATGGCTCGGCTAATCAAACGTTCCCGTGTATCTGCTAAGAACGCTTTCAGTTGGAATCCGTCACACGGTTCGGGGAGCACGGATACGGTTGTGCCCATCTGCCAGGAGGCCTCTCCCAACCGGATGTCTTCGGTCCGGATTACCTTGGATTTAGACATCATTGCTGATCTGTGGACGACAGATATGAGTTCGCGCACATTACCCGGCCAAGGGTACGTCTGAAGCCGTTCCAAGGCTTCACGGTCTATGGTCTTCGACTGACCGTATTGGCGGTTCCAAGTCGACAGAGCGAAGGTGGCGAGTTTAACAATGTCACCGCGCCGCCTGCGTAGAGGGGGCAACTCCACCGTATCAATGAAC
>CAZIWS010000123.1:0-1647 GCA_964543175.1 uncultured Candidatus Saccharibacteria bacterium | reverse complement strand
ACTGCAGCCACCGCGTGTAAAGCTCACGATAGGCAGGGTCGCTTACGCCTTCGTCATAATCGCCGTTCCAAAACCAGACCGGCTTTGCATTCGGATCGCCGCACCATTTGCGCCAGCATTTCGTGCCGCCTGCAAAAAACGCGCCGATATCGACCGTCCAAAAGGGGATGCCGCTCATGCACATGTTCATTCCCTTTGCAATTTCCCGTTTTAACTCATCCCACTTTGCGCAGGCGTCCCCCGCCCAAAGCGCGACGCCGTATTGCTGTATCCCCGCGTATCCTGAACGCGTCAGATTGAAAACCCTCTTGTCCGGGTCCTGTTTACGCTGATTCTCAAATATCCCCTTGGCATGCTCAAGCGCATAAATATTTGCATGAGCGGGGTCAATATACTTTTTGTGCTCCCCTCCGACCAACTCATATCGTTTTTCCCCAGGCAGCAGCTTTTCTCCGCACCAGTCGGGCGCCGTAAACGGCTCCGTGGAATCGCACCACCAGGAATCAAAACCGCCTTTGTACAATTCTTTTTCGGCCTGTTTCCAATACATTGCCCGCGCGTCCTCATCAAGTGCGTCATAGGTGGAGTAATCGCCCAGCAGATAGCCCGCTTTGGCCAGCTCTGCATGGTCGGGGCAATCTTCCGCCATATTCGGCCATATCGAAACCATGCTGTGCACGTTCATCTCATGCAGTTCCCGGTTCATCGCGGCAAGGTTAGGATATCGCTTTTTATCCACCGTTTTCTGCCCCCACTGCTGGCCGGGCCAGGTCTTCCAATCCTGAACGATACAATCGAGAGGAACACCGATATCCCGGTACCTCTTTGCGGTATCCATCATTTCAAACTGCGTATCATATCTTTCTTTGGATTGTATGTAGCCGAACGCCCACTTGGGCAGCATCTCCGCCTTCCCCGTAAGAAGCCTGTATCCCGATATAACGGCATCCATATTTCCGGTGATCAGATAAAAATCGATCTGATCCACCGTATCGAACGTGATTTGCGTCCCGTCCCCGGTATCGTCGAATATCATCAGCGAAGGGCAGTCGAAAAATATGCCAAAGCCCGCATCCGTCATCAGCAGCGGCATCGGGGTGCGCATGTTGTGCTGATACATATAATACTTTGTACCCCGCCGGTTATATACGCCTTCTTCATCCTGTCCCAAACCAAAAATGCACGTATCATGCGGTATGGAAAAAGTGACAGCTCCTTCAAACGCCTGTCTTGCGACATACGGACGCAGGTTTGCAATCCGCGTACGCTGGCCGTCCACCGTTTTAACGACCTCAATCCTTGGCACCTCGCCGTTGGTAGAGTATTTAACGACACCCTTTGACTTCAGGCTGTAGTCCGCAAGGCGTATGAGCTCTCTGTGCTGAAAAGAAAAAACCGCTTCTCTGCCGATCATACGGACACGGAGGCTTTGCGACCCTCCGTCATGCAGCATACGATATACGCTACTTTGAACCAGAAGTGATTTATTCTTTACTTCCGTCCCTTTCGTTACCGAACAACGCAGCACGTTCTCACTGACGTACGAAAAGAACAGATCATAATCATCCGCGCGGCATCTCATAGCGCTACCCCTCAAACCATTGAGTTTTCACTCGTTTTATCAAAGATATGAATTCTTTCTTTGTT
>CAZIWS010000122.1:996-1657 GCA_964543175.1 uncultured Candidatus Saccharibacteria bacterium | reverse complement strand
GTATTGCGATTTTCAACAATCAGTACGGATGTTCCCCTGTCCAGCGTATGACAGTGCCAGACACGGCGTTTGACGTTGTAAAGTTTTCGCGGCTGCATATCGACTGCCGTAATTGACGCGACCGTATCTTTTCCTTCTCCCAGAAAAAGGATGCAGCGCCCTTCCAGAAGAACAAAAACCTCATCGGTTTCATTATGCCGCTGCATGGTGAGAATGCGTTCGGGCAGTAAATCATCACAATAACGCAGCATCGCTACTTGCCATTGATCATAGTCAATCAGCGCCTGATAGCCCGCGCCTTCATAACTGCGAATTTCCAGCAGATGTTTACCGATATTCTTCACGTCAGTTCTCCTCACAAAACCATCTGTCTTCTAACATATGTTCAGCTGGCCTTCAGCCGTTTTTTGCTTATGGCCCTGAAATTTTTTTATCCATCCCTGGCCGCCCGGCAAAAAAACAGCTCCGTAACCTTTACCTGTTCCGGAGCTGAAATTCTTCTGTTATCTTCTTTACACCATCTTCGACTGGCCTGGTCTGTAACGGTAAACAAGAAGCGCCGCAAGCAGACATCCAAGCAGGATCAGAGGCAGATAACCGGCAATGAGGAGCCAGGAAAAGCCGACGAGAGGATACAAAGCCGTCCGGACCGCCAGCTTGA
>CAZIWS010000122.1:0-986 GCA_964543175.1 uncultured Candidatus Saccharibacteria bacterium | reverse complement strand
GTTTATCTGCGATAAAACGCGCGGCAACTGAACCGTTACGGTAATACCAGGCGACAAACTTCCGTCCCCAGTCATTCTTCAGCAGATAGCGGTCCCGGAACTGGCGGAGAATTTCCACCTGTCCGGCCAGCGGCGATCCGAATGCTGCCGTGGCAATAAAGCAGGGCCCGCTGTCTCCCTCATCATATATATATTTTGTTGTCACACTGAACGTATCGGATACGGTGCCGATCGTCAGCGTGGCATCCGTTGTCGTATGAAAAACCGCTGATGATGTCTGCCTGACAGTCACGGTATCGCCGTTACTGACCGTGCCTGCTTCATCCGTATAATCCCCGCCGTTGACTGAGTAGGTTCCGCCTTCAATGGATATCGGCGCTACCGTCTTAATGCCTGATACGGTAATGGCGTTGGACGTGATCGCTCTACCCCAGGCAACGCCTTGCTGATCAAGAAAGGTGAATGGATCGGGCGTAATATCGGCGTTGGGATCGTACTCCCAGAAATCATTGTACTCTGTCGAACCATTTAATCCCGTGCCAATGTAGCCCCGGGTACCGATGACAAACCCGGTCGCAGAATATCTTCCCGTTCCTTCGAAAAAAGCCTTTTGTGTCCAGATATTCTCGCCAGGATCGTATTCCCACACATCATCATAGTTTGTGGAACCATCGAATCCAGTGCCAATATAGCCCGTCGCGCTAACCGCTGAGCCTGACGCGCCATATCTTGCGGCTCCGCCGAAATCAGCTTTCCTGGCCCAGCTATCGGCTCCCGGATCGAACGCCCAGAAATCCTTATAACAGGTCGTTCCGTCATATCCTGTTCCCAGATAGCCTTTGCTATCGATGGAAAAACCGGCGGCGCCATATCTCCCTGCCCCGCTAAAATCGGTCTTCTGTGTCCAGATATCGGTTTCCGGATTATACTCCCGGAAATCCTTATAATAGGTTGTTCCGTCATAACCCGTTCCGATATAGCCCTTG
>CAZIWS010000121.1:0-1662 GCA_964543175.1 uncultured Candidatus Saccharibacteria bacterium | reverse complement strand
AACATATAGTCCGTAGTAAGATCGGTTAAGGGAGAACTTTTGTTCTTTTGTGCCGTCGTTAATTACAACATCGAAGCTGCCGGATAGTGCGACAATAAATTCATAAGTGGTTTTATAAGCATGCCCGCCACGCGTTTCTCCCCCGGGTACGTCGTATATCCAAAAACATCTTTCGATTTTAAAAGGCACGTTTTTAAACTCTTCGATGACGGATAAATTGCCGCGTCTGTCTAATATTTTAGGTAAATCGATAATTCTTGTTACTTCGGTATTTGAATTCAATTGTAATAATATTCCTTTGCCAATTATGGAATTTATTATAAGCTATAGTTTGTGAAAACTATAGCATAATCTAATTAAAAACAATACAAAAAATATAACGATAAAAATGCTTTGAAAGGCAAATATTATGAAATCTGAGTTATTATCCTTTATTATTTTGACTTACAACCAAGAAAAAACAGTGGAAGAAGCTGTTAATTCAGCTCTTAATCAAACGTATAACAATTTGGAAATTATTCTTTCAGATGATTGTTCACAAGATAAAACATATGAAATTATAGAAAGAATTGCCAATGACTACAAAGGGCCACATAAATTAATAATTAACCGAAACAAAAATAATTTAGGCATTTCGAAACATTTCAACTTAGCTACTTCAATGGCCAAGGGTGAATTATTTATTATGGGTGCCGGAGATGACATTTCATTACCGCATCGCGTTGAAACACTTTACAGTTATTGGTATCCACAAAAGAATGATGTTTTTGCATTAAATTCAAATTTTATAATGATTGATGAAGATGGCAAAGAATATCTTAATGGTTATCCCAGTTATCCTCAAAGCGATATAATCATTACTGATTTCGGCTCAAACATAAAGTTTCCAGGATGTAGTACAGCATATTCGCGTAAGTTGTTTGAATGTTTTGATGAGATTAAAGAAGGGCTTTATGAAGATATTATTTCATATAGAAGAGCTTTATTATTGGGAAAAGTTCAGTTTATAGCACAAAAATTGCTCAAATACCGATTAGTTGGGATTACTTCACAGTATTTGAAAAAAAATAAAAATAATAAAATACTGGCATCTGTAGTCGTTAATAAAACTATATCTCACCTTAGATTCAAGCATTTTATTGCAGCTCAGATAAAAACTGACATAGAAAAAATAGGAAAACCACTTCCATTTTTATTTAAGCTGTATTATTTTAAAACACTTTTTGGTTATAGACTTTTAACATCAAGATATTTACAAAAACCATTTTACTTGTTTCTATTTTTAGTTATTAACATTTTTACCAACGGAAAAAGTTATTTTTATAGTGAACCAATATTCTATGAAAATATAAAGTTAATACTTTTATCACTCGGACCTAAAGGATATATCATAGCAATTGAATTTGTTCGATTATTAAGATATTATTTCTTACTCTAGTAAAATGTTGGACAAATGAAAATAAATAGTTTCAGACTAAAAGTATACCTTTAGTTATAAGCCTGATATGTCTAGAAGTATCGCCTTTATTCCGCTTGTATAGTTATAGCCACCCTGTTTATATAACTTTCTAATTAGAACCAATCGTTTGAATAGATTTTGCTTATTAATATTTCTTCTCAATTCTATGACACTAATTTGACTTTTAATGTTATTTGAAAAAT
>CAZIWS010000120.1:0-1674 GCA_964543175.1 uncultured Candidatus Saccharibacteria bacterium | reverse complement strand
CGACAATAGTTTTTGGTTTAGGCGGAATATTTGTAGAAGTTCTCAAAGATGTTTCTATGCGTGTAGCTCCTTTAACACCGGATGATATAGATAATTTGATAGGTGATATAAAAGGGATAAATATTTTGAAAGGAACTAGAGGACAAAAGGCGATAAATTTTGAAGCCCTCAAAAAGACTATTTTGGCAATTTCTGATTTGGCAATAAAACATCCGGAAATCAAAGAGATGGATTTCAATCCGGTGTTTTGTGATGAAAATGGGGTTAGTTTGGTAGATGTGAGGATAGTTTAAAAGTATATAGTATTTAGTATAAAGTATTAAGTATAAAAACCGCTGAAATAAGCGGTTTTTTAACCCCTATCTCTTTTTTAAGAGATTGGTTAGGGTAGAGTCTTCTCCTTAATTTTAGTAGGGTTGACAAAACCGCTAAAATATGTTAATTTATACTATTATTTAATATATTTTTTAGTATTAAATATTAATCGCACTTTAACAATATTTTTGGGAGATTAAAATGAAAAACAGAGAGATTAAAGTTGTTACTATTACAGATTTAGGAGGCGGGGAGTTTTTTATAGGCATGATTCCCCTCATCTTTACAGTTCTTGGTGTAGTTAATTATCCACAATTGCTTGAAGACTTTACTGGGTGTTGGATTTTTGGTTATATTTTAATATTTTTATTTTGCTGGCTTGCTCCTTCTCTTTTTCTGATTTTTTTAATTAGAAAAAAAATGAAGAAAAGAAAATTTATTTCTTCTTCTTTGCATTTTCATTTTCGGTATAGGCAACAACGCTGGATAGAAGTAGTAAAATTAAAAGATGGACAGGTGTTTATTTTTGATCGGGAAGATCAAGTTTTGTTAAATGCACCAAAAAATGATTTAGCAAAAATGTTTAAGACCAAGATTCCTGCGGGGTGGAAAATAGAAGAGGGTGAAGACAAAACAAATTTTCTTGCAAAATCCACTATTCAAATCGAGATCGATGAATCTTCAAAAGTTGATTTACCAATTAGTTTGAATATAACCTTGAATGAAGATATTAAGCCGGAGGAATTGTGTAAATTTATAGAAGATAGTGCCAAGGAATACTTTACCTCAGAAAAAGAGAATATTGTTGATTTTTCACAATGCCTAATCGAGACATTGTTGTTCTACAAGAATAATGAGGAAAAAATTAAAGAAGCTGTCAAAGAAAGAGTAAATGAAAGAATCACTTCTTTTGAAATGAAAAACATAATCTCAAAATCAATTATTTTTCCAAAGATTCTATCTTCTTTTGAAGAAGTTACTTTTGATATAGAGGATATTTTAGTTTTTAAAAATATAAATATCCTGGAAAAATAAGTAACATACCCTCGCAGACGCGAGGGTTTTTTGTTTACAATAAGCCAAATTTTATAATATTTTATACTATTTTATCCAATATTAGCCAAAAATAACAATTTTTGCAATCTTTGTAATTTCTGTAATTTTTAATTTCGCTAATATTAGCCACTTTTAGGGCTTGCCACGCTAAGCGTGGCTAATGTTAGCAAAATTTAAGTTAAAATTAAATTATTTTCTCTAATTATAGACAAATTTTAGCCCGCTCAGCGGGCTTGACAAAAGTGTCAAAATGTGCTATACTATGTAGTTAAATAATAAAAACCCAAATCGTATCAACTTTAT
>CAZIWS010000119.1:0-1695 GCA_964543175.1 uncultured Candidatus Saccharibacteria bacterium | reverse complement strand
GAGAGGAAAAGAAGTGGATGGTTTATAGTGGATGGTAGATGGTAAGAGAATAGCAATGAGCAACGAGCAACGAGCAACTACCTCCTCTGTCATTCCCGCAGTTTCCAGGCGGGAATCCAGGAAGATTGAAACATGGATGCCCGACAGGGAATTTCGGGCATGACAAAAGGGTGTAGATGCCCGACAGAAAACCTCGGGCATGACAAACAGAGTAAAATTAGGGCAGCGCCCTATTAATCCTCTTGACATTCGCTTGCGGTTTGGTAAGAATGAACTCAGTAAGAATTGGAAGGGAGGAGATCTTCGCACAACTCCTTTTTTCGTCATACCGGGGTATCTAGTAAACTATTGAAATAACTAGATTCCCGCCTTCGCGGGAATGACAATATTGTTGGTTTTATGTAGTTTTGCAAAGCTTTCGGGAGGTTGTATGCGGATCACATCAAAAGGTCAGGTCACCATTCCTCAGAATGTCCGTGAGCAAATGGGATTTCTGGCGAACACGGAGGTTGAATTTGTAGTCTCCGGCGACAAGGTGTTTCTTCAGAAAGCCGCAAGTCACGAAGGGCGTGGGAAGGATCTGATTGCCTGCATGAAGGGCAAAGGGACCGTGGCTTTGCGCACCGATGAGATTCTGGCCATGACGAGGGAATAATGGAGATTCTCGTCGACAGCAGCGTTATCCTGGATATCCTGACGGAGGATGAGATATGGTTTTCATGGTCGGCGAAAACCTTGGCCGATTGCGCAAGCTCCAATATTCTGGCCGTCAATCCCATCATCTACGCTGAGGTTTCGATCCGGTTCGAAAAGGTGGAAGAGCTTAACGCGGCGCTGCCTTCAACGTATTTTCGCCGCCTGCCCCTGCCATGGGAAGCAGCGTTTCTGGCAGGCAAGTGTTTTCTCGATTATCGTCGCAAAGGCGGGCAGAAAAGGTCGCCCTTGCCGGATTTCTACATCGGCGCTCATGCGGAAGTCGGCGGTATGACGCTGCTGACACGTGATGCCGCCCGCTATCGCACCTATTTCCCCGCCTTGCGAATCATTGCGCCCTCATAAATAGAGACCCTTCCCCTTTTTTAAGAGATAAGCGACGAGTGATGAGTGACGAGCGACGAGCAACGAGAGAAAGGCTGATAGCTCATGGCTCGTGGCAGAAACAGGTAGATAAGCGATGAGGTTGTAGGGCGCGGTCCCCGAGCGCGCCGTAAGGTGGACGAGCAATGAGCGACGAGTAACCTCCCCCTACCCCCTCCGGCGGGGGACATAGTATTGATGTCATTCCCGCATTTTCCTGGCGGGAATCCAGGAAGAATAAAAACATGGATGCCCGACAGGGGATTTCGGGCATGACAAAAGCGTGCGGATGCCAGGAAAAAGCTCATGGCTCATAGCAAAAACGGTGGATGGTTTATAGTGTATGGTGTATGGCAGGAGAAAGCTCATGTCTGGGTCTTGTCCTCCGCCGGCGGAGGTGGCGCGTAGCGCCGGAGGTGGTGAAGTTAGTTCATGGCTGGTAGGAAAAAAGTAGAAATGAATAGCAACGAGCAATGAATGAAAAGAAAGTGGATAGCGGATGGTGTCTGGTGGATGGTGAAAATACAAATAAAGAGAGGCAGCACCCTATTTTTCCAAGTACGAAAATTTGATTTTCCCACGCCCCTGTGTTACACGTAAATCACGTACAAGGAGGGC
>CAZIWS010000118.1:0-1708 GCA_964543175.1 uncultured Candidatus Saccharibacteria bacterium | reverse complement strand
CACTATTTCAAACTCTTTGATTTTTTTACTAATTTGTAAATATTACAATTATCCAAAGGACTTTGCCAAACCTTTTCTAACTTCCCGACAGAAACAATCTCATTCCATTCATTCCTCCAAAGTTCTCTGCCATTACTCGCATAATAATCAGACAAATAAACTTCTTTACCTTCATTTAGTTTCTCTTGATAAATATTTTTTAACGGCAAAGGAAAGTATTTCTGCAGTCCTCGACCAATTAACATAAAATCCTGATAAGCCGAAAATGGCAAATAATTTAATTTCACTCCATAAGCATCAAAAAAATACATCGGCAAAAAAGATCCAAAAACGCCATCTGGTTTATCCTTCATAAAATCATCTACCATTTTTAGACAAAGATAATTCCAAGGGTCTTCTTTGTGTCTAAAATTCAACCCGATTTGTTTTTTCAAAGAAATAATTTTCATTTCAAAAGCATTTGGTTGGTAACTCGTCAAAAAAATATTAATCCCAAAAAATATTAAAATTACTAAAAATGAAAATTTAAATTTATTTAATAATTTATCAAAACCAACAGCCGCAATTAACAACATCAAAAGTACTAATATCTCTACATGTCTGCCTTCAGTATCTATAAATAATGACATCACTAAAATAAAAGTAATTAATGGGAAAACTAACTCTAAAAATAACCAACGAGTTTTTTTGTTTAGTAACATTACTATTGCTCCCAAAACAAACATTATTCCTATATCCCAAGTAATTAACTTTTGCCAATACCATAAATTCCGACATTCACTTCCACTTAAACAAGAAAAATAAAATTTAAAATTGTTTATAAAAAATTTAATATTAAAAGCCGAACTACTCAATGACAAAATTTTTGGAAGATAAAATAATGTTATTAGAACTCCTAAACACCCTCCAACTAAAAACACTCTCTTAAGGTTTAAAAGCCTTAATTTTTCCCAAAAAATTTTCAATAAAAAAGAAATTAAAAAACTTCCAGCTAACAGTAAGTTACTAACTTTTAAAACATAGGTTAATAACAGTAAAAAAAATATTGGAATTAAATGAATCCATTTAAACTTTAACGATATTAAATAAGCGAATAATCCCACCAATAAATAGTTTACGTTTTCTGCCATTACCAATTGTGGTTGATTAAAAAAATAGAAATTTGTCGCCAATAAAAATCCGAAAAAACCTATTAAATACCATTTTTTATTTCCCACAAAGTTTCTTAAGGCCAACATAAAAAACACTAATGTTCCTATTCCAAAAATCAGATTTGTAAAATAAAAAGATCTAATATCTTTAAAAATCCACATCAAAGGTACCAACAAGACACCATAAGTATTTGGGACGGTTATCGATACTATTTTTTCATCAACACCCAAATTCCAACCGTTACCACGAACCCAATTCCATGCCGGGAATGAATAAAGCATAGTATCTGGATATGGTTCTAAATTAGAAATTAAACTATTTGTTTTAAATGGATTTTTATAAGCCAAGGCTAAGTAAACTACAACACAAACAAACATTACTATCCAAAAACCAAATCTATTTAGGAACACTTTCATAAGTTGATTTTATTCTAAAAACATCAGTTTACCAACAAGCTAATAAGACATTTTTCAGATCTAAAGGTAAAAAATTTTCAAAATGATATTTTTATGCTAAAATAGCAACCTATAAGAATGAATAATTATTCTTATACGCA
>CAZIWS010000117.1:0-1724 GCA_964543175.1 uncultured Candidatus Saccharibacteria bacterium | reverse complement strand
CCAAGTTTTTTTGAGGTAGTTATTATTCATGAAAATATTCGATATAGATATGGTTTTGAAGTAAATCATGAAAAAGTAGTATCTGAGTGGCTTTTTAGCTATCCCAAAAACAAGGAAACTAAATTATTTACAAGAGAAGGCAACTCTATTATTAGTGTTAATAAAAATAAATTTAAAGAAGGAAAATCCGTCTTAATAACTAGAACAAGACCAAATGCTTTATTTTTATCCTTATTAGGACAATTTAACGGAGAAATTTCCAAAAAAATAATATCTGCTTTTCATTCAATGAATATAATTTCTGGTCTAAGTAATGAAGGTTATATTAATTTTTCTATGGACAAATTAAAAGATTCTTCATATAAAAATAAAATTTTAGATTTTATTAAATCTGCTGACATAAACATAGAAGATTTTGAAACAGAACAAATTAAAATAAACCCACCACAAATATTCAATGAAGAGGCAAAAATACAAATGCCAACTGAAGTAACAAATATCAAAACAATTCATAAAAAATTTGATAAAAATGGTAAATTAGATTCTTCTGTTGTGTTTAATCTTAGTTCCAACGAATCTTCAGGTACACAAAGATTAGTTTTTCTTTCAGCTCCAATTATTGATACCTTAGAAAAAGGAAAAGTTCTTTTTATTGATGAAATGGATACAAGCTTACATCCATTACTTTTAAAAAAAGTAATTAAATTATTTAATAATAAAGTAACTAATCCTAAAAACGCTCAATTAATATTCAATTCTCATAATACATTAATGCTTTGTAATGAATTATTTAGAAGGGATCAAATATGGTTTGTTCAAAAAAACAAATACGGAGCAAGTGAGCTATATTCACTTGACGACTATAGCGTTAGATCAAATAGCTCTTTTGAAAAAGATTATTTATTGGGTAAATTTGGCGCCATACCGATAACTCAAATGTAATATGGGTAAAAGAAAATCTTGGAATAATTATAAATCCGGAAGAAATACAGGAAAGAGGGGATTTCCTAAAGAAAGGATATTAATTGTTTGTGAAGGAGAAAAGACCGAACCTAATTATTTTTTGAGTTTTAAAGTAACATCAGCAAGTGTAATTGTGGTAGGAACAGGTAAAAATACAAACAAAGTAGTTGAAAAAGCTTTAGAAAAAAAAGCAAAAGAAGAAGAAAAAACCACACCGTATGATCAAATATGGTGTGTTTTTGATAGAGATTCATTTCCTGATTGTGATTTCAACAGTGCGTTAAAATTAGCTAAAACAAACAACATTAAAGTTGCATATTCTAATGAAGCTTTTGAATTATGGTATTTACTTCATTTTGAATATTGGACTGCCTCCATATCAAGGAAAGATTATAAAAAGAAATTAACAAAACGCCTTGGAAAGGAATATAAAAAAAATTCAAAAACCATGTATGATGATTTGCTAGATAAACAACCTCAAGCGATCTTTCACGCTAAAAAATTAATTAAAAGCTATTCAAACCATAACCCTTTAAACGATAATCCTTGTACAAAAGTTTTTGAATTAGTCGAAGAATTAAATAAAAATTTATAATTTCTTGCAACCTTAAAAATTAATTATTTTCTTTCACCCCAACCCTAAAAATTGCACTCACGAGATTTTTTGGAACACGAAAAAATCCCCTAAACAGGGGATTTTTTCTTTGGCGGGCCCGATGGGATTCGAACCCACGATCTTCCGCGTGACAGGCGGATGTGCT
>CAZIWS010000116.1:0-1733 GCA_964543175.1 uncultured Candidatus Saccharibacteria bacterium | reverse complement strand
AAGAAACAACAGGTAAAAAAGTTGTTTTGAACGAGTGGTTTTTTTATTTAAATTCAATAAGGGGATTGTCGTGAATATGTTAAGAAAAACCTTGTTATTATCGGGACTCTTTTTTCTTGCGGTTTGTAGTTTGAATGCTTTGGCAGAGGATAAAAAAACCCAGATATCGTTATCGGAAAAAATACTCCTGAAGTTTGATTTTGCTCCGGTAGTCTTAACGACAAGTCCCGACGGCAGACGTGTGGCTTATGCGACTCGGGAAGGAGATAAGCAATTTGTCATTGTGGACGGTAAGCCCCAGAAACGTTATGACGGCATCGGTTCCAATGTTGTTTTCAGCCCGGACAGTAAACGTTTTGCCTATAGAGCACAGGCCGGTAATAAGCAGATCGTTGTTGTTGAGGGTATTGAAGGTAAACACTACGATGTGGTCGGGTCAACGATCGTTTTCAGCCCCGATAGCCAAAGGGTTGCCTATGCCGCCAAATTGGGCAAGCGGTGTTTTCTTGTGGTTGATGGGAAGGAAGGCAAATATTATGAAGGCGGCATCGGTTCCAATATTGTTTTCAGCCCGGACAGCCAGCATCTGGCCTACGGGGTTCAATCGGGGAAAACGCAATTTGTGGTTGTTGACGAAAAAGAGGGAAAGCCTTACGACAGTGTCAGTAATCGTATAATTTTCAGTTCCGACGGTACTCGAATGGCCTATAAAGCTCAGTCAAACAAAAAATATTTTTTAATTTTTGATGGGCGAGAAGGCAAAAAATATGATGAGATAAGCGATAGTTTTGTTTTTAGTCCGGACAGCAGGCAGTTGGCTTATGTTGCCAAATTATCCGGTAAATGGACGGTGGCCGTGAATGAGCAGGAAAACAAATATTATGATGCGGTAGGCGATAATATTGTTTTCAGTCCGGACAGCAGTCGTATTGCCTACCAGACCATGTCAGATAAAAAACGTTTTCTCGTTGTAAACGGAGAAGCGGGAAAAGGTTATGAGAGAATTGGTTCGACCGTTGTTTTCAGTCCGGACAGCACACAATTGGCTTATATTGCTCAAATAGTGAAGGATAAATTCTCCGTGGTTGTTAATGGCAAAGAGGAAAAACATTACAATAATATTGGCAATGGCTCTGTTGTTTTCAGTCCGGACAGCAAGCGCCTGGCCTATGGAGCGCAGTTGAGGAAAAAGCGTTTTGTGGTTGTTGATGGAAAAGAGGGTAAACATTTCGATGGCGTTGGAAGCAGTACGCTTGTTTTCAGCCCGGACAGCAGGAGAATCGCATACGTTGCGCAATCGGAAAACAGGCAAATTGCCGTGATCAATGAGAAGGAGATCAATAAATACGATAGTATTTTATCTTTAGAAAAAGGAGGATTTATTTTTGACGCGCCTGATAAATTGCATTTTCTGGCAACAAAAGATAGAAGCATATATTCAGTCGATGTAAAAACGAATTAAAATAGTTAAATCGTACGTCGAGGTGATGGACTTCATCATAAAAAATTTTATTCAATGTTGATGACGGGATCTTTAATCTTTATCTATGCGGATTTTCTTGAAGAGTTTTTGTTTTATCCACAATTTTTTGAAAAATTTACTTGACAAAAACATCTATAAAAATTAGATTGCGCAATTCGCTTGAAGGTGTAGGTGTGTTTTTTTACATTCTGATGCGCAAGTTGTTGAATTTTATATTTTTTGATGGGATTGGCTGGCGTAGCTCAATCGG
>CAZIWS010000115.1:0-1736 GCA_964543175.1 uncultured Candidatus Saccharibacteria bacterium | reverse complement strand
ACTATTATTCATTATTTAGAACTCCTTTTATACTTTCCCTTGATATTGAATTACTTTTCCTATAATTTTTATAGATATATCCTTAGGATTGTAAATTTGAACTGTATGCTCAGAATTAGTTGACATTGGTTGAAGAATAACTAAATTATTTTCTCTTTTAAATTTTTTTACAGTAGCGTCATCTCCATTAATCTCTATTACACCAATTTCGTCGTTTTCTAAATCATTTTGTTTTTGGACTAAAACTAAATCTCCATCATTAAATTTTAAATTCATACTATCTCCGTTAACTCTTAAATAAAAATATTCAAATTCTGGACGCAAAGAATTAGATGGAGCAAACGCATAACCACTTAAATTTTCAACAGCCAGTAAAGGCAAACCTGCACTAATTCTACCTAGTATTGGTAATTCAACAATTCTAGTAGATATCGGAAAAATATTTGAAGACTCTTTTTTTGTGTATTTTTCATCGCTCCAACCAGCTAAATAGATTGGAGAGATATTTAAAAATTCAGCTAATTTAAAAATATTACTCATTTTTAAATCTTTAATGTCTCCTTTTATATATCTATAAATAGTACTTATATGGATTCCAGTTCCTTTGGAAATTTTTTCTGCATCTGTTTTATTATTATATATAGTATCATTTAATCGCTTTTTAAAAAGTTCAATTTCATTATTCATATAAATCACTCCCACTTAATATTATATACTATTTTTTGCATTAATGCAATATTTTTTGAAAAAAGTAAAAAAAATTTTCAAAAAACACTTGACAAAAAATATATTACAATATATAATCGCATTGAAGCGAAAGGAGGAACAAGAATGGAATTAGATTTACAAAAAATAAAAGGAAAAATAGCAGAAAAAAACATAAAGCAAGAGGAAATTGCAAATGAGTTAGGGATTACAATACAAGCACTAGGAAATAAACTAGCAAACAGAACAGATTTTAAACACAGTGAATTAACTAAAATTTTTACTATACTACAAATTACAAAAGAAGAATTGCCTATTTTTTTTAAGTTATAATTCGCATTAAAGCGAAAAAATAAAAAACAACAAATACAAGCACTATGAATAAAGATTAGGAGAGGTGGTGTTATGAAAAATGAAAGCAAAACAGAATTTACAGTTGAACATGCACAAAGATTTTATCAAACTTTTGCAGAAATAGAAGCAGAAATACACGCACCAAATGTTGAAGTAATTGTAAAAGCAAAAGAAAAGTGAAAGGAAGTGAAAACAAATGAATAAGGCAGAAATTGAATTAATTATTATGAAATTAAAAAGTGAAATAGAAGAAATATATTATACAAAAGAATGTAAAGATAATGTTGTGAAAAATGGTGTAATAGCTTCTTTAGATGAAAATTTAAAGGAAAATAAAATATCTAGCACGGATTACCAAATAGCACTAGATATTTTAAATAATTAAGATACCCCCATTTGCTTTGAAATTATATTTGAGATTACTTGAGAAGCTATATTTTCTATAACTTTTAGAGAAGTAGAAGTAAAAGAAGAACTAATCTTTTTAGTTTCTTTCCAAACATTATTATCTCTAACGGTATCTAAAAATTGATGGCCATCATAAGTTATAGATTTAGCAATTAAAGAAGGATTATTATTATTCATATAAGCTCCTTTAATACAATTTATAAATTTAGCTTCACATAGCTTATCAGCAGTATAGATTAAATCTAAATCAGTATAATCTTTTAGACCTA
>CAZIWS010000114.1:0-1790 GCA_964543175.1 uncultured Candidatus Saccharibacteria bacterium | reverse complement strand
CCCTTATTTCACTACCATCTTAATATTAAGCAAGGGAAAAACGGACAGTGTGTTTTTTTCATTGCAGTTAGAAGTAACACTATCCTCACCACTTGCATTATTCATTTATATATATTTTATTCAAGAACGTTTTTTTAAAAAAAGGTTACCCTATAGCAGGTTTTTTGATTTTAGTGAATTTTTTAAATTCTTTTATTTCAAAAATTCACTTTACAAAAATACTGCTTTTTTTTCAAATAAACAAATTAATTTATTTTAATTTTAAATTAATTTTTATTCATTTTTTTGTTTAAACTAAATAATATCGATACTATTTATTTTATTGATGAGTATTTTCTTGTCTTGTTCCAGTAAATTCATCACATCAAATACCTTCTCTGAAAACCCCGCTAAACAAAATATATTTCGTTCTGGAAATTGCAAGGTACCATATGAATCTAAATCAAAGGAATATATAAAAGGATTTGCATTAAAACGCTTCTTATATTCCTTATAGGTATCTATAGGACTATAAAAACCAATCCAACCTTGCATATCAGATAAAATAACCACCCTATCATATTTTTTATTAGCAGTCTGGAATATGCTTCTGAAATTGGTACCACCTGATGCAAATTTTATCGAATTCGCTATTGTAATTGTAGAATCCATCGGATTCACATTTACATATTTTGCATTATTATCAAATGTAATAAAGTCTGCATTGTTTAATTTAATTAAGACCGCAGCAAATAAAGAACCTATCTCTGATGGTTTACCTTGCATCGAACCAGATGTATCTAACACAACCAAAGTGTCTCCATCAAATCTTATTATATTATTGAGCGAAATATCAACTGCCTTATTTAAAGCAACCAACACCTCTCTAACAATGGCACCTTTATTTAATTCCTTTATTTCATTATACGCGGTTAAATACCTAAAGGGTAAAACTAATGACTTCTTTATCAATTTTTCATCAATAAGTATTTCTAATGCTTCGTTTATTATTTCAGGAGCTTGGTCTATAATATTTCTTAAATTACGTAACAACGCAAAATAACCTATCTTACGTTCTTTAATCAATCTAATCCATACTTCTTTTTTAAACTCCGCCTTTTCCTCTTCAGTAGTTGATACTTGACCAGCTTTAGATAATTCACTTTCCCACGTATCACACGATTTCAAATCACCATTCACAAGCAATCTCAACGCTTCAATGTTATTTAATGCCGGCATTGGATGTACCAAATTGACAATATCTACAAGTTTAAATTCTTTATTACTACTCCTATATTTTGCTAACTGATATTTATCAAATTTATCAAACGCCTCTGCAAAACCTTTTTTGATGGCATTAGTTATTTTACCATTATTTTTCTTATGAAATGCAAGTATTTCCATCATATCATCAGGTCTATGTATTATCGCATTATAAAAATGCTTTGCCCACTTCTCACCCGAAATATATTTAGCTAATTCGGACGCTAATACATGCGTTATAGAACGCATTCCAAATTCTTTTCTTGCATAAATACCAGCCTTTGCAACAAAACTTTTATCACATTTTTTAATTAATACCTTTAACCGTTCAAATGTATCATTGGCGCTACGATAATACTGGTCATTTGCAAATGATGTCAATAACAATGACACCAATTCTAATTCTGGTGATTGTAAAAAAGCTTCACCACCAGCCAAATTTACCGTTTCAGACATTATTGAATTTTGGTTGAATCTACTCATTTTTTATCCTTTCTAAAAAATTGATGGAGAAAATTAATAAAAGAAATTTTAGCTTGATATCCATT
>CAZIWS010000113.1:0-1799 GCA_964543175.1 uncultured Candidatus Saccharibacteria bacterium | reverse complement strand
ATTCTAAATTTCTATTTATTCAATAATCAAAAAATTAAATATTTGCTATCTTCAATTAAAAAGGACTATTTTTATATCAATTTCTTCTTCATTAATCTCTTTCTTTACATCTCTAAGGACATCTAAGGCTTTACATGCTTCCGTTTCAGGATTATGTTTCCTTTTAACAAGAATGATCGTTCACTTAAACCTTTTTCGTATACAAGAAATTCTAAATAACGAAGATTTGGTATCGCTTAAACATTGTTCAAAACTATACAATAAAAATCTTTTACAAAAATGAAAATCTTAAATATAATTAAATATATAAAGAAAAAAGAAATAGAAAAACAAGTAAGAAATTTTTAGAAGTTGATGGATGGAAATTAACTAATCTTCCAAAAAGTATTGGTGAGCATGGTTGTGATATTACCGCATGGCACACAAAGAGAAGAAGAATTCTTTTTGTTAAAGCAAAGGGGAATACAAAAAATCATAAAACTCAAAATGTTCATAATTCATTTTATGTAGTTTTAGGACAAATTATTTCTCGCATGAATAAACAAGAAAATAATCCCAAAAGGGCAAGAATATATGCAATTGCTATACCGTATGAATGGGAATCTATTTATAAAAATAAAATTAAAAAAATGTCCTACTCTTGGAAACTGTTAAAATTAAAAGTCTTTCTTGTTTGTAAAGAAAAAGTAGAACTTAAAAATTATAGATATTTTTTAAAATAATATTAAAACTTTATTGCAATCTTTGATAGTCATTTTTTAATTTTTGTAAAAATTCTGGATGAATCCTAAAAAAATCTTGAATTTTATTTACATCTCCCCTCTTAATTTTACCATTTTTCATATTAATAAATTCGAGGGTATTAATATCAAATCTAGCATTTATGCCACGTTGTTTTGAAATAACGTGAAAATGCGATGGATTATGATCCTTTGGATATACTTCTATCTGCAAATCTCCTATTATATTTACAAGATATTTAACTTTATAAACTCGTCCATCGGGAAGAATTTTAGTAGAATTAAGATGGATTTCTAATAAAAGCTCTATATTATTAGGTAAAATTACATTTCGACTATTGAAATAAGACATCCCCCTTGCAATACTTTTCAATTCCTCAATATTTAAATATTTCTTATAATCCTGCCATACCGTATTTACATCTCCTATTTTAAATTTATTTTTTTCATCCTCATTATCAAATAATCCACTAACAACTCCAAGCGCATACTCTCCATCTTCTAACTGAAAAACTTCTGCATAAAGCAAAACTCCTACTTGTTCATCCCAATCATGATTAATTAATTGAGGAATGTATTTTTCTTTAATTTGATTTACCATCCCATCTAATGCATTTTTTGACATTCTTTCATCGTGAAAATCCAGGTGGGTTGTGCTAACTATTACATTTTCTATACGCATAAATTTTTCATTTTAATAAATCTCTCTCGAAACTATCCCCTCCAATCTAACTCTCTTTAAATCAATAATATGACGACCATATGTAACTTTCATGATATCCGCAAATGGATCATTTGCACCTATTAACAAAAAATTTTCCTTGAAAATTTCTCGTGCTTTTATTTTTGCAGCTTCAAAATTACCATCAGTAATAAATGTTGTTTCTAAAAAAAACATTTCATCTGTTTTTTGAGCATTCCCCCATCCTATAAAAGCATGGTCTTCTGTTAAAAAAATAATTGAATAAATACCAACCCCCTCTAAAAGACTTGCAAATAAAATTGTCAAATCGATACAATTACCGGCTTTATTCTTCAAAGTTTTTTCTGGCAACATAA
>CAZIWS010000112.1:412-1826 GCA_964543175.1 uncultured Candidatus Saccharibacteria bacterium | reverse complement strand
CTTTATGGAGCGGTTCCTGCATTTATTTCGATGCCCAGCAGTTGCGCGCGGTTACGGGAACGGTTTTTACGAGGAAAGAGGGAAAGAAAATTCCGTTGGAATATGTCGAGATCGCCATGAAGGTCGGTGAAAAAGAATTATTGTCTCCCACCGGAAAAGGCGGAGAATTCTATCTGGAGAATTCTTTTGGTGAAGATGCTGCTGCCGGTGCCGAGACCGTCGTGGATAAGCAAAGTTGCAGTGCGATTGCACAGATGATAAAAGCCGGAGGCAGTACGATTCCGCCCGGAACCTATAAAGCCCGTGTTGAATATGACGGCGGCGAATGCGAGTTTGCCGTAACCTTCCCCGAAACGGAAGAAGTCATTACAGAACTGGGAGAAATTGAGTGCGTGGCAACATCCGTTTCGCCCCAGCAGGCTAAAAAGAAAATTTTACTTCTGAGGAGAAGCCTCTATTACGCAGATTATGAGGGCATGACCATATCTGCAACTTCTGACCAGCATTAATCTAAACAATAGAAGGCAGTTTGTGCTGTCGAAGGAAGAATTAAAGTTGCTCAAGATCAGCGAACAGGAATCGATCCTTCTTTTCTATATGGGGCGGTCGCCCTTGGGAATCCTTCTGTATCCCGTTTATGCTTTTTTAGTCGGCGATGTTCTGATTGATACCGGTACCAATCGTACGGGGCATGAATTCCTTGAAGCATTAAAAGACAGAAAGATTACCGGGATCATTAACACCCATCATCATGAAGATCACATCGGCAACAACGCCGATGTCCAGCAGCAATTCGGGATCAATATATACGCGCATCCGCTGACGCTGCGGTATCTGGAAAATCCCCGGCTGAATGATTTGCATCTGTATCAGCGGATCGTCTGGGACTGGCCCAGACCGTCAAAGGGCGAGGCCATTGGAGCCTCTGTAAAGGCGGGACCTTATCATCTGGAAGTCATTCATTCGCCGGGGCACGCCGAGGATCACATATGTTTATATGAGCCGGATAAAAAATGGCTTTTCACGGGCGATCTTTTTTGCGGAACAAATTTCGTATATTTAAGGCAGGACGAAAATTACCTGCAGATACTGGACACACTGAAAAAACTCAGTGCCCTGCACATAGAAACTATTTTTTGCAACCTCAAGGGCGTTGTGAAAGACGGCAAAATAGCCCTGGCAAAAAAGATTTCAACCATGGAGCGTTTGCGGGATGATGTTTTCAAACTGCGGGACCAGGGCTTGTCGCCGCACCGCATCCGGCAAAAAGTTCTGGGCCGGGAAGACGCAAGGCATTTCTTTACGCGTGGACATTATTCCAAACAGAACACGGTTGACAGCATTCTTTCCGGAAAGAGACTGGACAGAAGATAACCGGAGAGATCAAGATGCATGGTCAGCCGGTACACATCAA
>CAZIWS010000112.1:0-402 GCA_964543175.1 uncultured Candidatus Saccharibacteria bacterium | reverse complement strand
ATGTCCTGTGAACACGCCTTTCTCTTTGAGCAGGGGGTATGGAAAATTTATCGGATTACTTGTCTTCCTTATAAAGCGCTTCAATCCGATTATTCAACTTGTCCAGAATAACTTTGCGCTTGAGTTTCATCGTTTGGGTTAACATACCGTTATCCAGACTGAACGCCTCCGGAAGAATGATGAATTTCTTCGGAATTTCATAACCGCCGAATTTACCCTTGAGTTGCTTGGAAACGGCTTCACTGATCATGTTAATAATATCCTCTCGTTCGACCAGCGTTTTAATATCCGTCGGCAACCCTTTCTCTTTGGCGTAGCCCAAAAGCACTTCAAAGTCGGGAACGACAATGCAGACATTATAGGGACGGTTCAGTCCGTAAACGACCGCCTGCTGCACAAAAG
>CAZIWS010000111.1:0-1872 GCA_964543175.1 uncultured Candidatus Saccharibacteria bacterium | reverse complement strand
ACAGGAAGGGTTGAGGCTGTTTTTTTTAACCAGCCCTATATGCGAAATCTATATAAAAAAGGCGATCACGTATTCGTTACGGGTAAGCTTAAGCGCGTGGGTGGACGGCTCAAATTCACGAATCCGCATATTGAGCGCGAATGTGCCAAGCAGGAAGGCATGATCCCGGTATATTCGCTGACCGCAGGGCTGACGCAAAAAACGATGCGGCTCGCGGTTCAATCCGTGATCGAACGAACCTTCGGCAGATTTGAAGAATTTCTGCCCGCAGATTTCCGTACATTGCATGAGCTGGCAGAGATTAATTTTTCAATTAAGAATTTACACTTTCCGGCAGATCAGAATTCTCTGGACGCGGCAAAACGGCGGCTCATATTCGAAGAGCTGCTGCTGTTTCACATTGCGCTATCTTCGCGCGGCGACGAGACGATACGAGGCGCTATTCGGATTGAACATGATACTGGGTCTCTTCAAAATTATTCATCACGCTTAAGTTATACGCTGACAGGCGCGCAAACACGCGTGATGCGCGAGATTGAAAACGACCTCGAAAGAGAGCAGCCCATGAACCGGCTGCTGCAGGGTGACGTTGGCAGCGGAAAAACGACGCCCGCATTTTACGCGATGTACCTGTGCGCTAAAAACGGCTGTCAATGCGCGCTGATGGCGCCCACCGAAGTGCTGGCAAAGCAGCATTATATCAACGCGCTGCGCGTGTTAGGGGATGAATACACCAACATTGAGCTGCTGACGGGCAGTACGCCTGCGGCGCAGCGCCGAACAATCTATGAAAACGCAGCGGCAGGTTTGACGCATATCGTAATCGGCACGCATGCTTTGGTCTATAACCGGCTGCAGTTTGCGAATCTCGCGCTTGTGATCACGGACGAGCAGCACCGTTTCGGTGTCGGGCAAAGAGCATTGCTCGAAGGCAAATCGAAAGCACCGCATACGCTGATTATGTCGGCGACGCCCATACCGCGTTCTCTGGCGCTGATATTATTCGGGAAAACCGAAATCTCCATAATTGATGAGATGCCCCCGGGACGCATGCCTGTCAAAACCTTCTGCGTACCCGAGAAAAAACGCGCAGATATGTACGGCTTTTTAAAAAAAGAGATGGAGAGCGGTGGGCAGATATTCGTCGTATGCCCTGCTGTGGAGGAAAGCGACGACATGCCACTTCGTTCATCCGAACAGCTTTATAAAGAATTGCATGAGAAGTTTGCCGGGTTTGGCGTATCGCTGCTTCACGGGCGCATGCGCCCCGATGAAAAAAACTTTGTAATGGCGCAGTTTAAAGAGAAGAAAATCAACCTTCTCGTGTCCACAACCGTAATCGAAGTCGGCGTAGACGTACCGGACGCCACGGTCATGGTCGTTGAAGACGCGAAGCGTTTCGGGCTTGCGCAGCTGCACCAGCTTCGGGGACGTGTGGGGCGAAGTGATAAAAAATCATACTGTTTTTTAATGTCGGACGATAACGACAACGAGCGTCTGTCCGTGCTGACGTCCACAAACGACGGTTTTAAAATCGCCGAAGAAGATCTGAAACAACGCGGGCCGGGAGAGTTTCTCGGCAGCCGTCAAAGCGGAGCGTCCGACCTTTATATGTCGCATATGATATCGGACATGCGGCTGTTTACCGAAACACGCGATATTGCCGAAGACATGGAAAATAATAAAACATCGCTTTATTATGATTTAAAGCTGCGCGCAAAAGAACGATTTATGCGGCAATTTGAAAAAACCTCTATTAATTAAAACTGCCACGCCTCTATATTATTACCAGCGTATTATTTAATTTATTGGGCAAATTATAATCAGCAAGGCAATAATTAAAGGAGGTGAAAAAGATGGCAAACAACAATC
>CAZIWS010000110.1:0-1889 GCA_964543175.1 uncultured Candidatus Saccharibacteria bacterium | reverse complement strand
GTAAATCGATTCCGACTAACTGCAGTTTTCTTCCTGATTCGCGTAGATATGATTTTATCCAAGTCAGCACTGATCCATACAAAGAAAAGGTCAGGGGATCCGAAAATCGCTCAAGTTCATGATCCCCGGCATTTGAGTTGATGTATTCAGATAGCCGTGAAGCCTGAATCGCGCCACATTCCAAACCAATCGCATTAAAATCATGCTTCTCGACCAAATAGCGAATAAGACTGGCTCTGGCCAGTGAAAACTCCGCAACAAAGTGAGCACCCTCGCCAATACCGACAATTCGTGCTCCCTCAACCGCCGGAACAAGAATCTCAAACTCACTGAAGTCCGCCTTTTGAGGCTGTAAAAGTGTTCCGGTAGTTCTCCAAGTCATTTTTTTAACCATTCATTAGTTCTTCAATCCGAAATCGGCATAATTTTTAATTTTGTCTTTTTCTGTCGAGAATTCAATTCTCTGCATTGCTTGTGGAGATATCTTAGCTTCTTTGCAAATGCCTGTAGTAATTCCGGTTCCTAATAGCAAAGACAAATGTTCACTCTGAAAGACTGCCGTCAACCATGGCTCGATTTTGGAACGCAACTGTTTTTCATCTGGAGAATCAGATCCTTCAGGAATTTCACTAGCAATGTATAGAATGTGGTCTTTATCCCAATCTATTAGCTGCATTTACTTTCCTCCCTCAAACGCTTCCCGTAAAACCGCCTGCATCAATTGTTCTGACTGCTCTTTTCGCTCTGTAACCTGCTTTTCTAGTTCATCAACCATGGAAAGGAGTTTTTCTACACGATCGACAATGGCTTGTTGCTCGGCAAAAGGAGGGAGAGGAAACATTACTTTAGAAAGTATTTTAATACTTATAACATCCATTGTTTGTCCACTTGCATTATCTTTTAATTGGCTTTGAATGCACCCAGAAGAATATAGCATTGTGAAATAGTTTTTAAATATTGAACTATGCAATGTTATTTTAATAAGGCGTGGATTAATAACTCCAGGCTTTACGTCTTCTGGAAGAATGAGAATTTTACCTATAGTACCAACAAGACTTATCAATATATCACCTGGTGAAATAGCACATGATTTAAGCTGCTCATACTTTTGATTATCAATAAAATAGTTCCCACAGAATGGATCCTGTGAAATAACTTGTTCTTGGCCATATACTTTGTAACCGTTTTTTTTATATTCACTTTTAGTAAGTGATGATCCAAACGGGCCAGCTTTTAATGCGTATTTTGTATTTGCTAAAATTTGGCTTAGTTGGCACCAAGCCCACCCATTAGGCAATTCAAACGGCAGTTCATCAGCTTCTATGTGCGCAAGCGGTTTCTGCTCCTTGATTTTGCCTTTTTTAATCAGCTTTTCTTTTTCAGCTTGAATCTTTTCCAGCAAAGCTTCCGCATCATAATCAGGATCACCCTTGCGGACAGGGTTCTCTTTTCTCCAGTCGGCAGTCAATTTGCCTTCAATGGCTTCCTGTAAAATCGCCTGGCGAAGTTTGGTGAGGTAGGTGGATTGGGAATATATCTCATTTGATAAGTCTGAAATTTCATTTTCAACAGCATCAAAATGGTGATTGATTTTTTGTTGTTTTGCTAATTCAGGAATCCTTGCTTTCAATGGCAAAAGATGTTTTGGTTTTATTTCAGTCTTGATACCACCTTTTACTTGATCCTGCAATTCCGAAATGAAAGCGGGGCTCTTCAAGAATCGTTTTAAAAAGGCTATATCAATTCTATTTTTATCAAATGTATAAGATGAATAATGTATCGTTGCAGTTACTGGCTCATCCCCTTCGTATACTGCAAGCGCACCCTTTGCGACATTAATTCCTGATATTACAAGATCACCGGGTTCAATGATGATCATATCTGTTTTC
>CAZIWS010000109.1:0-1964 GCA_964543175.1 uncultured Candidatus Saccharibacteria bacterium | reverse complement strand
CCTCCATTAAGAATTCCTCAAAAGTTGCTCCTTCTAGTTCTCCTGAGCCCCTTTTGATTGCCTTATCAATGCTATCATTAGGCATATTAAGACCTTTTGCTTTATCAACAATGCTTCTTAGTTTTGGATTAAAAGTAACATCAGGCCCACCGTCTTTAACAGCTACTGATATTTCTTTAGATAACTTAGAAAAGAGCTTGCTTTTTTTAGCATCTTCGGCTCCTTTCTTTAATTTAATATTATGAAAATGACTGTGTCCACTCATAGTTAAATATTACAGAAAAAAGGGGATTTAGTCAAAGTTGGCTATTGACTATTGATAGTCAATGAGGCAAAATTGAAGCATAATAAAAAATAAAATAACAATGATTAAGTCAAAAAATTTAACACCAAAAGAGTCGGAATTTTTACTTTATACAACGCCGGAAGGAAATATAGAAATAGAGGTATTTTTAAAAGATAAGACAATTTGGTTGACTCAAAAAAGAATAGCTGATTTGTTTGGAGTAGGAGTCTCAGCCATTAATAAGCATTTGATTAATATGTTTGAAAGTGGCGAACTAAATAAAGATTCAGTTATTTCCAAAATGGAAATAACTGCAAAAGACGGTAAAACTTACAAAACTAATTTTTATAACCTGGATGCAATCATATCTATTGGGTACAGAGTAAATTCTATTCAAGCAACACATTTTCGTATTTGGGCAACAAAAACATTAAACGAATATATGGTTAAGGGATTTGTTATTGATGATAAAAGGTTAAAAAATAATAAAAAACTTTTTGGAGAGGATTATTTCAAAGAATTATTAGAAAGAGTTCAATCAATTAGAGCTAGCGAAAGACGTATCTATCAGCAAATTACTGACATTTTTGCAGAATGTAGCATTGATTATGATTCTAATTCAGAAACTACTAAAAATTTTTACTCAATGATTCAAAATAAATTTCATTATGCTATTACTGGACTAACAGCAGCTGAAATTATTTATATTAATGCTGATAGAGACAGGCCTTTTATGGGACTTACAACTTGGAAAAATTCTCCTAAAGGAAGAATTTTAAAATCAGACACTATTATAGCTAAGAATTATTTAACAGAAGAAAAATTAAAAAAACTAGAAAGAACTATTTCTGGGTTTTTTGATTATATAGAGAGTGTTATTGAAAATCGCCAAGCAATGAAAATGGAAGACTTAGCAGAGAGTGTTAATAAATTTTTAAATTTTAATGAATATAAGATTTTAGAAGGAAAGGGTAAGGTTTCAAATCGTAAAGCAGAACAAAAAGCAATTGAGGAGTACGAAGTTTTTAATAAAACACAAAAAATAGAATCAGATTTTGATATAGATGTCGTGAGTCGTTTAAAGATCATTCAAAAAGGAAAAACAAAAACAAAAAATAATTTAAATTAAACTAATTTATTTTTAAGTGCTCATATGCCGCCTTAGTAGCAACTCTTCCTTTAGAAGTTCTTTTAATTAGTCCTAATTGAATAAGATAGGGCTCATAAACATCAAGGATGGTGTTTTTTTCTTCAGAGGTTGCTGAAGATAGCGCTTGAAGACCAACTGGCCCACCTTCAAATTTGTGAATAATTGCTTCTAGTATTTTTATGTCTCCCGGTTCTAGCCCCAATTCATCGACTTCTAAAAAAGACAAGCTATCGATAACGATTTTTTTAGTAATTATATTTTTATTCTCCATTTGAGCAAAATCACGAACCCTTTTTAATAGCTTATTAGCAATCCTAGGAGTGAAACGAGAACGTTTTGATAGTTCTTTTGCGGCATCGTCTTTAATTTCAATGTTTAATATTTTAGCAGACCTTCTTATTATCTCTTCTATTTCTTTTGGTTCATAAAAGTTTAATTGAAATATCGCTCCGAATCTGCCCCTTAGGGGAGAGGAAAGCATATCTAATTTTGTGGTTGCTCCTATTAGGGTAAAGCGAGGTAAAGTTA
>CAZIWS010000108.1:0-1998 GCA_964543175.1 uncultured Candidatus Saccharibacteria bacterium | reverse complement strand
ATTCAATGGCTTAAAAAAAATTACCCTGAAGTAATCACCTTTGTTGGTGGTCCGCAAGCGATTGGTTTGGATGCAACTTTTTTTCTTACAACAGGAAATGATTATGCAATTATTGGTGAGGGTGAGATTCCAACACATAAGTTGATGTCTTATTTAATTGATGGAGTCGGACATCTTGAAGAAATTCCGTCATTGCTATACTATGATCACAAGACAGAAAAAATGGTGTGGAATCAATGTGATAATGCGATTATAACAAATCTGGATGAAATTCCATTTCCACATATTGAAGATAGTCTTTCAAGAAAGCTACGCCAAGGTAAAATGGTTGGCATTATTACCGGGCGAGGTTGCCCGAACCATTGCACATTTTGTTATGAGGGCGCCAATGCCAAAAATGTTCGATTTAGAAGCATTGAAAATGTGATGGAAGAAATCGACTATATTACCGCTCACAATCCTAATGTAGAATATATTAACGTCTATGACGACACATTTACCTTGCGGGTAGATCGTATTCTTGAATTTTGCGAAGCTATGAAAAAACGCAATCTCAAGTGGTTCTGCGAGGGGCATGTTTCTTTTGTTATTCAGCACCCGGATGTATTGAAGACTATGGTTGACTCCGGTTTGACAGGTATTCAGTTCGGAATAGAAAGCGCAAGTCAAAAAGTTCTTGATGCCTACAATAAGCACACAAATAAGGATATGATTTTGAAATGTGTGAAAATCTGCAAGGACACAGGATTGCATGGGATAACCGGTAACTTCATTATTGGCGGTGCATTTGAAACGAAAGAGACCATCCTTGAAAGCAAGAAATTAGCCGAGGAACTAATCAACTCAGCTAAGGGTATCATGGAAATATATTTGGTTTACTTTGCACCATATCCAAATACTCAGATGGTCAATTTCCCGGAAAAATTCGGTATAGAATTGAAACCACAACTGGAAGAATGGAATCTGAATACTATGCGAAGCCCTGTTATTCATACCGTTGAGTTGGATAGTGCTGAGATTTACAAGCAGAAGCATCTTTTTGGGGAATTTCTTTCTGAATGCTATCACACAGCTTCATTGCAATCGACCCGAAGCGATGTGCTTATGTCTTTGTTTCAAGATGGAAAGCGCGTTCATATTAACCCGACATGGGAGAAATGCTATCAATCATTTAACTACATTGATGTGTTTTTACGCCATATGTCTGAACAAGAGCAGACTTTTTCTGCCAACGGATATATTATTCGTACATTTGAGGATTTCTTTATTGAAGAAGACGCAATGCGCACCGAGGTTGGAACATTTATCGGTGTTGAAAAAGATATACTTCTAAATGCAACCGGAATCTATTCAGTTCCTGATATGTCAATTAAGCTGTCCATAAGCATTGACAGAATACAAGAAATCTTTGAATCGCTAAATAATCGCTGCCTGGTTTATATGGCCGATTGGTAAATAAAACATTGGAGAGGGGGAAATTTGTGCTAAACGAAGACTACAAAAAAACGGCTATTATGGAACTCGAAAAAGCCAACAACAAATACACAATAGTGTTTAAGCGTTCCATTGATAATATGACACGGCTTTTCCAATCTCGTCAACGCGCGATACGGACAATTCTAACTATTGAATCCTATATTAAAGGCCTGGCCAATAAGCCCCGTGAATATGAAAGGCAAATAGGAGAAATTAAAATTCGCTATGTCGAATTTAATAATCGAATCGACGAAATCAGGCGATTGGATGAAAAAGAGCGAGAGATCAATTACGACCGTGGAATGGGAACAGGTATTTTGCTCGGAGCCGGAGGTGTTGCATTTGCACCATCAGCAGCCATGGCAGTTGCCATGACATTTGGAACGGCGTCAACCGGAACGGCAATCGCCTCGCTTTCCGGTGTGGCAGCAACAAACGCTGCTCTGGCATGGCTGGGAGGTGGAGCCTTGGCAGCCGGAGGAGCGGGAATGATTGGAGGACAAGCTCTGATAAGTATGGCAG
>CAZIWS010000107.1:0-2001 GCA_964543175.1 uncultured Candidatus Saccharibacteria bacterium | reverse complement strand
GGATCTTCCTCCAGGATGCTTTCCAAAGAGATTGCCACGCAAATGCGCGGTCGGGCGCTTTCCTGGGAAATGTTTCCCTTCTCTTTTCGTGAGTTTCTGGACTTTAAAGGCGTTGAAAGTGAAGGGGCGCTCTCCACAAAGCAGCGCCTTCTCATTCAGAAAGCGTTTGAGGAATACTGGGAAACCGGCGGATTTCCGGAGGTTGCCGGTCTTGAACGGAATTTGCGGATCAAAATCCACCAGGAATACTTTCACGCCATCCTCTTTCGTGATCTGGTCGAGCGCCACGATGTAGCCCATCCGAAGGCGGTGGTCGATTTGGCGCACCGGCTTGTGGACAACACGGCATCTCTATACTCCGTCAACAGTCTTACCGGTTATCTCCAGTCGCTGGGCCATAAAGCGCCGAAATCAGCAGTATCGGATTACCTGGAGTGGTTTGAGGACGCCTATTTCCTGTTTTCCGTTCGCATATTTGACGCGTCTCTGGCGCGCAGCAACACCAATCCAAAACGCATTTATTGTATCGATCATGCTTTGGTCTCCTCGGTAGCCTCCGGGATTCTGATTAATTCCGGCCATCTGCTGGAAAATCTGGTTTTCACAGCTTTGCGCCGTTATTATTCAGAAATTTATTATTACAAGGCAAAAACCGGTCGAGAGGTCGATTTTATCATCCCGGTCAGAAACCAGCAGGCGATGCTGATACAGGTCAGCGAATCTCTGAAAGAGCCGAAAACAAGGCAACGGGAAATCTCCGCGTTGAACGACGCGATGGCCGAACTGGATTTGCAAAGCGGGACCATTGTTACCCGAAACGAAAACGAACAACTAAAAAGTGACGGAAGAACCATCGACATCATTCCGGCCTGGCAATTTCTTCTTCATTTCCCGGGAATGATCGCCGGTTCACCTGACCCGACCCGCCGCGCCTGATTGAAACGAAAAATTCCAGATATTTGCAGGGGTGAATTTTAAACCCGCCCCCTACGATCTTTCGCCTGGATGGCCGACTGACGGAAAACGCCGCCAATCAGGGATAATCCCGCAACCTGGATATTCGGAAACGGATGAAAAAGGAAAGAGATCGGGCAAATGTCAATAGTAAAGATGCGACCCCGATTGCCGAAAGTTGACGAAAAATCTTGCCGAAGTCTAAAAAAGCCACCGCCGCCTCTTCATTTGTTTCCCTTCGCAATCGCCATCCCTTGCGGAGTGATTTTGTATTTCTGCAGACGACTATTCGGCTTATCAGGTGCGGTCATCTCAATAAGGCCTTTATTGAGAGCTGGATGCAGGTAATTCTTTCTGAATGTGGGGCGATGAGACAAATTCAGCTTTTGCATAAGCGCGGATGCCGAAAGAGGATTTTTACTAAAAATTTGCAGGAGTCTTTTAACTTGGTCGCTTTCCTGGTCGCTTTCCTGGTCGCTTTCGTTTGTTTCACGGAGTGATTCCAGAACAGCATTCAGCATGAACTCGACAAAGGCAGTGGAATCAGCCTGCTTATCCGATTTTTCTAAAACATTGTAATATTCTTCCTGCTGCTTACGAATGACTGTTTCCACGGGAAGATATGCCAGGATTGGCCTCCAGCGGCTCAAGATCAGTGTCTGCCATAACCGCCCCATTCTTCCGTTGCCGTCAGAAAAAGGGTGAATAAACTCAAATTCATAATGAAACACGGAGCTGGCAATCAGAGGATGAACATCCGTGTATTTAAGCCAGGCAAACAAATCATACATTAAAGTATGAATACGATCCGCGGGCGGGGCTGCGTGAATAACTTTTTTCTCCTTCATGATGACAACGCCGCCCAAACGGTATTGTCCGGCTTCAGCGACAAGCGTGGACATCAAGATTTTATGCGCTTTTAATAAATCTTTTTCAGAGAATGGATCTAGTTTTTCAATTATTTCGTAAACCGCAAAAGCATTTTTTACCTCTCTTATTTCCAGTGGATGCCCAAGCACTCTTTTGCCATTGATGATGGCAGTTACC
>CAZIWS010000106.1:0-2020 GCA_964543175.1 uncultured Candidatus Saccharibacteria bacterium | reverse complement strand
GGTTTTTGATTTATGGGGTAAAAGAACATGAAGGGACTGCTAAGGAAATTATTTCTTTATCTGAAGAAATCAATTTTGATAAAGAAATGTTAAAACTAGAAAATATTATTAGGGACGGTATAGAACCGAGAATAAAATCAGAAATTAAAGTAATTGAATCAGAGAAAAAAGAGAAAGTGCTAATTATTAAGATATATAAGAGTTGGTCTTCTCCTCATAGAGTTACGTTAGGTGGATCAGGAAAGTTTTATGCTAGAAACTCTGCTGGAAAATATGAGCTGGATACTTCAGAGCTTAGAGGCATTTTTAATTTAAGCGAGTCGATTGTTGATAAAGCAAAAATGTTCAGAGATGATAGAGTTATGAAAATTATATCAGGGGAGCTTCCTGTAGCGTTTAATGAATATGTCCCAAAAATAGTTTTTCATATAATCCCAATAGAATCTTTTGCTTTACAATCTAAGCCCGATTTGGAGAAGGTTATGAATGCAAATCCACCAATCTATCCTTTTTACTGTAGTAGTAAAAATGATAGAAGAAATTTAGAGGGAATTTTATTTTTTCATAACTATGGAGGTGGTAATCATAATTCATATATTCAAATTTACAGAAATGGCATTATTGAGATCGTAAATAATTCTTTTTTTGACAATCCTCCAGGTAGAGAAAAAATGATTAATCCTCTTCTTGAGGGAGTAATGCTTAAATATTACAAAGACGAATGTATCAGAATTTTTAAAAATTTAGATATAGGAGGCCCAGTTGTTATTGGCTTATCCTTAATTGGCGTAAATGGTTTCACTGTTCGAAGTAGTTCTTATTCAATTTCTAGTGATGCAGAAAGAATAGAGGAAAATAATGTTATATTTCCAGAGATTTTAATGAATGATTTGACCGAAAAGTCTGAGGAGGTATTTAAAGAAATTTTTGAATTGGCTTGGAATGCCTGTGGAATGAAAAGACCGATAGGCATACAAGATAATATAGATAAATTAGTTAATCCTGATAATTAAAATGCTTAATATCAAAAAACAATTTATTGAATTTAATCTTTTTCTGTTTATAGCTTATATCGCGTCTCTTGGTTATGTTTTTTTTACTTCAAAAAACATTTTGATAATGGTATATATACATATTCTATCGGTTATTGTTTTTAGTATGATTAAATTTCGTAGAGAATTTTTCTATATACTATTTTCTCCTCTTATCGCGTTACTTTCAGTAATAAATGAATTTCAAGTTAGAAGATACTTAAGAAATTTTAATTTAAATAAACCTAAAGAAGTAGTTGTTGTATTAGGGCACTCTGATTGGAGTAAGTTGGAGGCCTGGATAAAGCCAAATTTTTCTGTATATGAGTTAAAAATTTTAGTTAAGTATTTAAAAAAGAGAAATGTTGATTTTTCTTTTTTTGATAAGGCAAATATTGAAGAGATAAACAAAATTATGGCAGACAAAAAAGTTAAAGAGGTTTATTTTTATGGGCACGGAGACTCTCATGTTTTTCAGCTTTGCACAGATAATTATTTGTATTATTGTGACTTTAACGATAAGAAGTTTAAAAAAGATTTTATTCATCAAATACATTGTGGTACTAAACATGGAAAAAGTTTAATCGACTATGTTGTCCCTGAAAAGAATAAAGATAAATGTTTTTTAATTAGAAAACCAATTAACGGATTTTTTATAGAAAAATATTTTAAAAAAGAAATAAAAAAAATTAAAAAAAATGAATAACAAAAATTTAAAACTTTCCCAACCAACTATAGAAAAACTTGGTTATTATGTTTATTTATTATCTGATCAAAATAATAAAGTTTTTTATGTTGGCAAGGGAATTGGGAATAGAATAAATCATCATTTTAAAGATTTAATAGATAAAGAGACTAAAAAAACTGAAAAAATAAAAAGCATAACTAAGCTCGGTAAAAAGATTAAAAAGGTTATATTGAGACATGGGCTAACAGAGCAAGAGGCTTTTGCAGTTGAAAATGCTTTAATTGACTATATTGGAATAGAT
>CAZIWS010000105.1:0-2088 GCA_964543175.1 uncultured Candidatus Saccharibacteria bacterium | reverse complement strand
AATCTATGATGCATTTGCTTAATTAGATTAAAGACAACAATACATTTTTATTTTTTTTTATTGTTTGTTTATACTTCAATCTTAACCCCTAAAGATTAGGATAAACACGAACCCCTTTCTAGGGTTAATTTAAACCCTAAAACTAAAGGGTTATAAACCAATATGTATTCCGAATTTTATGAAAAACGAATATCCTTCCTATGAGAAGGGCGATACAAACATATTAGAAAAGAACCTTAAGGGAAAAGATAAAGAAGTGTTTGAAAAGTTCATGACTTTTGTATCTGCTAATGCAGGAAAACAAAAACAAATGGACAGAAGAAAGGATATTCTCCAGATTCATGATGTTATGGAGAAACCTTTTGATTCTTGGGATTATAACGATCTAACAGGATTTATTTCTATATTGAACAAAGATAGCCGAAAAGTATGGACAAAGAAAGGGATTTTGATAACTTTAACAATTTTTTTAAGATGGCAGTATGATGATTGGTTTGTAAGATTTAAGAATTTGGACTTGATAAAAAAGCTTCAAAGACAATTAAAACCAAATACAAACGAAAAATACAACAAGGACACAATGCCGACAGCCGAAGAACTTGATAAAATGATTAGGTCGGCTAGTAAGATATGGCATAAACTATGGATTTCTATGGTTGCAGAAGCAGGAACCCCTTTTGCTGTTCAATCTAAATTAACCTGGAAGGATGTAGATATAGATATGCCAGAAGATGGAATAACAACTTTAAAGTATTTCCGAGAGAAGAACGACCACGATTTTATATTTCCTTTGGGAAAGACCACAACATATTATTTAAAACAATGGCAACAAGAATATCCTTATCCAGATATTAAGAAGTCTGATTTAATCTTTCCAAGCCCTACAGACAGAGAAGAACCAATAAGACAGTCGAGCATTCACACAATGTTAAATGTTATAGCCAAGAAGGCAGGGATTGATAAGAAAATCTATCAATACCTTATAAGACACCATGTTCTTTCAGATAGTTATGCAAAAATGTCCGAAGAAGTTCATAGAAAGTTATATGGACACAAGCCAGGTTCAAAGATGACTGCTTTTTATTCACATCAAGATTCCGACGATACTTTAAAAAAAGCTTTGGAGTTGTTGCACAAGGTTAAACCATTAAGTAAGGAAGAAAAGAATAGAATAACCCAACTAGAACTAAAAATAAAAAAATTAGAGAAAAATTTAGAGATATCTTCGGCACAATCAGAAAGAGCAATAAACTTATTAGAAAAATTGATAAAAAAGGGTGCAATAAAAAAAGTAGAAGGGTGGGAATCTAAATAAGGTTTTATTAAAAATTTTCTTGTATAATTTTTATAAGGTCTTCTTTTTTTATATCTGATGGAGATACAATATTCCCCGAGATTGTTTCAACTCTTTTTTTTCCTTTTTCTGTTAAAGTTATATTAACAGGTGCGTGTTTTTTATTATTTTCCCTATGTCTTTGTAGCAAACCATCTTCAATAAGTTCTTTTATGTGCCTATATGTTTCTTTATAAGATATTTTTAAATCTCTTTGTAATTCTGAAATGGTCTTGGGTTCTTTACAGAAAAGAGCTAAAATAATTCTATTCTTATATGGACTAACGGGTTTCCCTAGAGATTCTTTTATATAATAACCTATCATTTTTTTATCATTTTTCATGTTATAAGATAGAAAGAGAACTTTTTAAATCTTTTGTTCTATAACCTTATCATAATATGACAAAAATATTATAATATATATACTCCAACATATATGTAATAGAATAGAAAACTATATAAATGGGCTTTATTTAAATATCCTATAACAAAAGGTTATACAATGAAAAATAAACAATTCCCCATAACACCAACAAAAGAGGAGATCTCTTTAATAGAAGAAGGAGCAAAACTTTCTCGTAGAAGTATTTCTAATTTTCTTATATGGGCTGGACTAGAACAAGTTAAAAATTTAAAATCTCTCTCCGAAAATTCTTCTAGAGTGGGAGTTAAACAATGTTAATCCCCAAAGAAATTCGAGAGAGGATAAAAAAGGGTCGTGTAACTCTAAAAGATGAAGAAGTCCTGGATCAATT
>CAZIWS010000104.1:0-2145 GCA_964543175.1 uncultured Candidatus Saccharibacteria bacterium | reverse complement strand
TTAAGGGAAGGGAGTGATATTGATAAAAGAGAATTACTTGGATGTCTGAGAGGAAAAATAATATTAAAACAAAAAATCATATCTCTTAAAGAAATATGATTTTTGTTGATTATATAGATTATTTGTCTATTTTTGAGCTTGAAATTTTTTATCTAATTCTGTCAATAAATTTTTTGTATTTTGAGAAACAAGTTGACTTTTATCTGAAATATCTTCTTTAAATTTTTCAAGTAATTTGTATTTACCTGTCAAAGGTGATAAAACTTTACCTGCTTCTTTGTTACGATCTTCATCAAACTTCCAAGCAGAGTCTCCAAATTCATTTAATTTGGCAAAAATATTTTTAGCAACACCACTATTGCCATGAAAGTTTAATTGATAAGAAAGATCTACTAATGCATGATTAATATCATAATAATCTTTTTCATTTCCATTGAAATTAACAACCTTACTTTTAAGTTCAGAATATTCTCGATCTATTTTTTCAAATGATGATTTTATTAAATCAGATAGCTCTTTTTCTAAATCTTCAGTTGTTTTTTCATTAGTTTCTATATTTTGATTTTCAACATCTTTAATTTCATTTTGTGTATTTTCTGTTACTTCTTCAATCTTTTTATCAACTTCACCAGTCCTATTTTTTAATTCCTCATTAGATCCACCAAACTCATTTATTTGTGAAATTTGTGATTCACTTGTTTGTTCTATAGAACTTGCCTTTTCTGATATTTCTTGTAATTTTTTTCTTCCCAATTCAGCAATATCTTCATGTCCTAAAAATTCTGCATCTTCAACAAACTTTTTTATTTCTTCTGGAGTCTTTTGATTTTCTAAGTCATTTTTTAACAAACTTTTTTCACTATCCATAATAATTATTTATTATCTTGTAATATAGATGCCCGAATCGCATCTATTTTTTGAGCCTCAAGCTCTTTTATGTAACTAGAAACAATACCCTTGCGTTCTTTATCAAGCTCCTCAAGTTTTTTAATAGCTTCATTATAAATTTCTTCAATTTTTTTAGCTTGTTCTTGTGGTGTCATATTAATTATTATAACAAAAAATTACTTACAATAAAAGAAATTTTATAAATTTAGAACTAATAAAATATTTTTATAACTAACGCATCTCGTGCTATCTGCTAATGGCGGGCCATGTGGGTTCAGTACCCACACTACTAATGTTAATAAGGGTATTTTAACACGTTTAGAGGACTCTAAACTAGTCCAGTGAGTCTTGATTATTTTCAACAAATTTTTTGAAATTTTCTAAATCCTGTTTAGATCCCAGAATAAAAGATTGATTATTTTTAAAAGTTGCATAAATATTAGAATAATATTCTTCGTTTCCAACACCATCAATTACTCTTTTCAATCCAGCTTTTGGATTTATATCCAAAACATCATTAATGATGATTCCATCTTTACCTTTATTTATAAAATTTGGGATATCAATGAGCGTAGTCATTCCTCTTTTACCTATTAGGTTTTTATGTTTGCCGTCTATTATCTCTGGATTTTTTATATTAAGCAAAAGAGACAAGATTTTTCCATTTTTGTTAAATAAAAAATCCTTAGCAACTATTTTTTTACTCGTAAAATAAAAAGCAGGATCTTTTCTGTCTCTAGAACCAGAATTTGAATTAAAATAATCAAGATTAAATTCATCAAAATTATTAATGGTTCCATGATATACAATATCTTTTACTTTACTCTCGGGGAAAATGGTATCTAAATATTCACAATATTGTTCTTTTGTTCCAATTTGTGCTAATTCAGGGCTTTGTTCAAAAACAAAATCTACTCCCTCTTTTATTTTTTCTTTTTTTTCATTATTATTCTCATTTTTATCATCAAACATCTCTAAAATTTCATTTCTTTTCAAATTAACAAGATTTTCTTTTTCTTCAGGAGTTTCTATTTTAATTTCTTTGTTTATTACTTCAGGGTGTTCAGAAATAGTTGAGTCTAGAGATTCAACTTTGTTTTGATTTTTTATTTCATTGTTATTTTTTTGTATTCCTTCCATATATAAATTATACCTTAAATATACGATTTAAGGTACTTGAGTCTTCCGATACTTTATTTTTTTTGCGGAGAGGGTGGGATTCGAACCCACGGACCCCGTAAAGGGTCTCTTGTTTTC
>CAZIWS010000103.1:0-2148 GCA_964543175.1 uncultured Candidatus Saccharibacteria bacterium | reverse complement strand
TTGGCACAAAGTCAAACAACTACTTTGTATTTGTTGTTAGAAGAATTCTTGGAAAATTGTTAAAGTTTCTTAACAAAAGACCAAATGGTATCTCGGCAGTAAAATGTAAATCAAAAGATGGTTATTATGAGCTTGATACTTCAAATTGGCCAGATGGTTTTTATAGATTAAATGCTCACGGGAAAAGAGGTGAGTATTCAAGTTTGGGAAAAGGTACAAAACTTGGTGGCAAAGACCCAGACTATGATTACTCTTGGGCTAGTATTCAAGTTGATGATGAGCTTTCAAAATCTTTTATTTATAAAGAGCCAAACGGAAGAGGATATTGCATACGAGTTGAAAAAAAAGGAGACAAGCTTCTTTCAGCTGGAAACATTTAAAAATAAATGTTTTAAAACGGTTCTCAATCGAGGACCGTATTTTATTTTCTAAAAAGTTCTATTAAACTTAGGTAATATACTTTAACCTCAATCTCAATCCAGAATTAACTAAGTAAACAATTTAAAATCTAAAACTCTCTAAACCACAATTCCAAGATTATTAAACACATTGTTAAATTCAGTCACCATTTTAGCAATTAAATCCCAAGTGACTTCACTTATAGTCCACCAAAAATAAAAAACAATCCGTAAGGATTGTCTTTTATTTTTTTATGTTGTCTTTTTAAACACTAATAAAATAAAAAAGCGAATAGACGAATCTATTCGCTGAATTTTAGAAAAATTATATTTCTAACACCCGACCTTTTTTCCAATCGGGATGGATTACATCCAATTTTCTTTTAAAAGGAGTTGCATTTCCTTTTATTAACTGGAGAGTTCTTGTTTTTGTATCGTATAAAGCCAAGTTGTTTATATAAACATTTTCTTGACGTTTTTTGGCTTGGTCAATTACAAACTTTTCTTCAGAAGCGCTCGTTGCGCTTATTTCTCCTTGAAAAGCAGTCATGATCAAATACCTTTTGCTCAAATCAATTTTATCAGTCATAAAGCCTCCAGAAAATGAATTTATTTATTTATAGTATATTTTTGTGTTTTTGTCAAAAAAAACATAGAATAAATGATTAATATTTGACATTTTTTATATAATGATATTATATAAAATTAAACTTAATCAAGGGGGAAGTATGAAATATTATCTTCGCGCAAAAGACAGGGAGACTAGTTTAATGATTGTTGAAGCATTAAATGAGTCTGGGGTATTTAATGGTCTAAAGACTATTAGATATAAGGGGAAAGAAATAAATAATTTATATGAAATTAAAGATTTTGAATTCATAAAATTTTGGAGCGAAAGTGCTAAAAAAGGATTTCAAGATTTTAAAGTAGATTTATATTCAATAAACGAAAAAGAAGAAGTAAAAAAGGAGATTTTTCCAATAATTTAAATATCAATTCCGGCTGTTTGAGGCCGGTTTTTTATTTTTTAGTATAAAATGTATAAAAAATGTGTTCTAAAAAAATGACTTATATAAGGTATTTTTGTGTTTGGCATGTACACTAAATGGACATAAAGTCAAAAAAATGCTATAATGTAAATATGATAAAAGTTAAAAAACATTTTAATTCTTATCATAAAACTTCACTGATTCTTTTTTAAAAGATTTACTATACGCTTGTGTGGTAATATCACAACAAAAACAAAAAGGATCTTATTTCATGATCCAGAGGAATAATCTCTTACGAGTGACTTTCTGGGGTAAATCTGGAGTATGTGTCCACGAATTGGTCTAGTTTTCAAATAATTTTAAGGGTCACCTCAATTAATATTTGGAGAATCTACACAGGATAATTAACTTTTTTGTAGAGAAGGGTTAATTACTCTATGCAGATTCTCCACCGAGGAAAATGACCCTTCTTTTTTTATTATAAAAAATAACCGATTTTATTCGGTTATTTTATTTTTTATTTTATTTAAAACTATTTCGGCCACTTTTTCCATATCAGGACTAGCTATCGCAAATTGCGCCAATTCATTGTTTCCAATAGATTTAAAATCAGAGCTTAATTCTACGGCAGAATATTTATTAGAACATGTTATTTCAGCATAAATAACACCATCTTTTTTGTTAAAAACTAAGAAAATTTCAGCATTGTCAATTTGTATAATATTATCGTTAATGTTCTCCTTATATTAACGATAATATGC
>CAZIWS010000102.1:0-2172 GCA_964543175.1 uncultured Candidatus Saccharibacteria bacterium | reverse complement strand
TTAACTACAGGAATAAAAGCTTCAATTGTGGTAATTAAAGAAGAAGAACAAAATAAAAAATAAAAAAAGCGACTTATTTTAGACTGCACCCAAAAGTTTAGACAAATTTATAATTAATTTTGATAATAGTGAGCTCGATATTTAATCGGGCTCATTTTGTTTAAATTTGATTTAATTCTATCGTTGTTGTAGTAGTCTATATATTGTTTGATTTCGTTTTTTAATTCTTCTATTGTTCTGAACTTTTTTATATAAAAAAGTTCAGATTTTAATGTTCCAAAGAAGTTTTCAATAATAGCATTATCTAATAAATACTGATATTGTTTCATTTGATATTGCCAACCTTGGTCAGAATGAAGAGTTAGATTAGTATTATTTGGTATTTTTTTAAATGCTTTTTTAAGCATCATTACCACTTGATTAAAAACTGGTCGTTCTGTTAGTTCATAACTAATTATTTCCTGGTTAAACAAATCAATTATTGGTGATAAATACAATTTTTTTCCAGAGACATTAAACTCAGTTATATCAGTTGCCCATTTTTGATTAGGAGCTGTGGCTTTAAAATTTCTCTCTAATAGGTTTGGAGCTATTTTACCTTGTTCTCCTTTGTAAGACTTGTATTTTTTCAATCTTATTATGCTTTTTAATCCTAACAACTTCATCAATCGCAAAACTGTTTTATGATTAATAATTATACCTTTATTTTTAAGTTCATCGGTTATTCTACGATAACCATAACGCCCTTTATGTTGGTGATAAATGGATTGAATGAGTTTCTTAATGACTTTATATTTATCAGGTAATTTGTTTTGTTTTTGATGATAATAAAAACTACTACGAGCCATATTTGTTTGATTTAAAAGTATATCTAAATCAAACTCATGCCTTAATTCTGTTATTGCTTGCGCTTTTTGGCTGCTTCTTCGGCTTGAATTAAGGCTTGTAACTTTTTTAGCAAAGCATTTTCACAACGAAGCCTTTCGTTCTCCAAAAGAAGTTCTTCTTCTCTTGTTAACGGTTTGTCTGTTTTACGCTTTTTACGCTTATAATCACTCATCGATTTTGGTCTTCCTTTAGGTTTTGGTTGTAATCCTGCAATACCAAAAGTAATAAAATCTTTTTGCCATTTTATAATAACTGATTCTGAGGTGACGTTAAATTTCAAACAGGCCTCACTTAGAGATAGATAATCATCATCAATAGATTGAAGAACCTTTAACTTAAAATCTGTTGAATAATTTTGATTTTTTCTAGGCAAAAGACCTGTCTTGCCATATTGATTGTAAAACCCAACCCATTTACGAATGTTGGATTCATTAGGTCCTTTTTCTTTAGAAACTGATTCACAAGAATAATGAGATTCTAAGACTAATTGTACACATTCAAGCTTAAATGCATAATCATACTTGACTTTTCTTTCCATAAAAATACCCCCAAATAGTGTCTAACTTTTTGGGGGCAGTGCATAAGGTGCTTTTTTTATTATAAAAAGAAAAATTACATTTTCTTCATTTGGTCTTTCATCATTTTGATTTGGTCTTTCAACATATTGTGTTTGTCTAACTTCTTAGCTTCATTTAAAAGATTGGTAGCTTCTAATTTTCTTCTTCTTGTCATGGCAATACCTGCTAATTGTAATTTTGCTAAAGCCAAATCTTGGTCCATCGACAATCCTAATGCAATAGCTTTTTTGAAATATTTTTCAGCTTCAATTAAATTGGTTTGAGATACCATTAATCCGTTAAGATAGTTGTAATACCCTTGTTGTTTCTTAACTAAAGCCGCTTCTGGATTTTTAATGTAAGCCAACCATTTTTGAGCACCAGGAAAATCTTGTTTTCTCAATTTTAAAAACGCTAACAAAATGAACTCATTTTTGAAATATAAGAAAATAAAAATGGTAGAAAACAATAGTAAAAAGATTCCATTTCCAATGTTGTTTTCAGTGAATTGATAAATTCCAAAAGCTATAATTAATGCAGCTAAAATTAATTTGATATTTTTGTGAAACATAATAAGTATTTTTGTTGAGTGCAAAGGTAATAAAATCAATTAAAAATATTTTTAAAAAAGTATTTGCGAATGAAAAAAGTCTTTGTATATTTGCACTCGGTTTTCAAGACAGGGAGCCTTTGAGTTTAAAAAGATTTAATTTATAGATTTTAAAAG
>CAZIWS010000101.1:0-2220 GCA_964543175.1 uncultured Candidatus Saccharibacteria bacterium | reverse complement strand
GCTCCTTTTTTTGTTTTTTAATATGAATATTTATGAAGCGGTTGTTTTAGGCTTTGTACAAGGAATGACAGAATTTCTACCTGTTTCTTCTTCAGGCCATCTTGCCATTTTCCAGTATCTTTTTGGGTTAGAAGAAGGTTCAATAAGTTTTGATATTATTCTACATCTTGCGACTTTATTAGCTGTTTTATTATTTTTTAAAGAAAAACTATTAAAACTTTTTAGTGAAATTATTATTTATTTAAAAAGTTTAGCTAAGAAAGAAAAAAAAGGAATTCCGGATGAATTGATTTTAGTTATTGTGGGAACTATGCCTGCTATTTTAGTGGGATTTTTTATTAAAGATAAGATTGAAGAGATATTTAAAAATTTAAACTTAATTGGAATAAATCTAATTATCACATCAATTTTCTTATTTTTAGCTTCAAAAACAAAATCTGAAGAATATAAATTGGAAAATTTTGGAATTAAAAAAACTTTTTTAGTAGGAATATTTCAAGCTTTGGCAATTTTACCGGGTATATCTAGATCGGGGGCAACCACAAGCAGTGCAACATTTTTAAAGTTAAAGAGAGAAGATGGGTTTTATTTTTCATTTTTATTAGCAATACCCGCTATTTTAGGAGCAGTAGTATTAGATATTAATAATTTAGCGAAGATAAGTAGCGGACAAATAATAAATTTTATCGCAGGTTTTATCTGTGCTTTTTTAAGTGGATTTTTAGCTTTGAAATTATTTAGGAAAATTTTTGTTAATAATAAATTAATTTATTTCAGCATTTATTGTTTTTTATTAGGAATTGTGACTATTTTTGTGATATAAAGGGGAATTGCCGGATTTGAATTCTATTAATTAGGAAATTTTCTATAAAATGATGAAGTTTGATTTAGTTAAACTATTAAAGCCAAAGTTGGGATTTTTAGGAGTTTTTTTAATTTCTTTCATAGTATATTTTTTTACTGTAGGAAGATACGCAGTGAATTTTGCAGATAGTGATGAACTTATTACAACTGGATATTTTTTAGGAGTAGCTCATCCTTCGGGCTATCCACTTTTTAATCTTTTTACTTATTTATTTACCCATATAATTCCTTTTGGAACTGTAGCTTTCCGGGCAAATTTGATGTCAGCTTTTTTTCAAAGCTTAAGTTTAGGTTTTATATTTTTAACAGGGTTAAAACTATTAGATTCTGAGAAGCAAAAAGAAAATAATTTGGCAGAAAGAAAAATAAAGTATTTAACAGCAATGATTGGTAGTCTAAGTTTAGGGTTTTCGTTTTTATTCTGGAACTGGGCAAATATCTTAGAAAAAATGTCATTAAATAATTTTTTGGCAAGTGTTTTGATTTATCTAGCTTTACTTATATTTTTGGATGAAAAATTGGATTTAAAAAAATGGTTTCTACTTTCTTTTGTGGCTGGTTTAGGAATTGCACATCACCAACTGATTTTATTTATTTTTCCTAGTATTTTAGTTTTTATTATGACAAAGTTTTTAAAAGACAAAAAAATATTTAGAGTTAAGCAAATTTTTTGGGGCTTTTTAATTTTTCTTAGTGCCTTTTTAATCTCAATTTCTTTATTGTCAGTTTTTAGAAACAGTGATGCACCCATTTCATGGAAAATGAGAGAAGGTTTTTCAGGTTTAATTGATCATTTTTTAAGAAAAGATTATCAAGGGGTTGTAAGCGAGGAAGGGGCAATACTTGGATCTTATTTTAGCGGTTTTTATCTACCGGAAAACCTTAGAGCATTAGGATATTATTTATTTGAAGCATTAGCTAAACATTTTGGAATTTTTTTAATTTTTGCGATTATTGGGTTAGTTTTTTTAATAAGAAGAAAAGGTTTTTTACTAGGAAAATTAGCTTTAATTTTGGGATTTTTAGTAAGCGGACCTTTTTTGGCTTTTTATACAACATTGCCGGAAAAAGGATCAATACCGTCTAGTTATTATTTGTTAACTGGTATAACTGAAAGGGTTTATTTGAATTCATATTTATTTATTGGCTATTTTTTCATTTTAGGTTTTTGGCAAATTTATGAACTTCTAAATAAAAGTAAAAAGGGTAAATTTGTAATTATTGGATTAGCAGTACCTTTATCGATGTTATTTATTAATTTTAAAGCTGTTGATTTATCTAAATATTCTTATGCTTTTGATTATGCTAAGACAGGACTTGAAAGCGTTGAGGAAGGTGCCATTATTGCCTGTTTTT
>CAZIWS010000100.1:0-2246 GCA_964543175.1 uncultured Candidatus Saccharibacteria bacterium | reverse complement strand
CGACTTAAAATCGTGTCTCGCAAGGGATGTGGGTTCGATTCCCACCTCGGGCACAAACTAAAAAACAACTTTAAAAAGTTGTTTTTTAGTTTATTATTTATTGTTATTTATTAACAGGAAGATAAATAGAATTTTTGCCTATTATTATTTTAAATAAATTTTCAATAAAATCTCCCCCGGCATAGCCAATGATTAAACTAATTGCCGGCGTTATGACTGGAAGTCCTAAAAAAGTTATTTTTAAATCATAGGTAACCCAAGCAGCCAAAAAACCAACTAAACCAGAAATACCTACACTTAAAATAAAATAATTAAACATAAAAGAAGTATTTTTGTAAGAACTACGATATTTTAAATACCCCACCAAGCCTCTTAGTGCTCCTCCCAAAAACCCAAAAAATAATATATCAATCATAAAAAATTAATATTAAAATTTAATAACTTAGACCTATTTTAATTTTAATAAATTAAATAAAAATATCAACATAAATTAATGCTAAAATTTAAAAATCTGTTATACTTTTTAGAAAACCGCCCATAGCTCAGCTGGTAGAGCACTCGCCTCTTAAGCGATTGGTCGTTGGTTCAAATCCAACTGGGCGGACATTCTTAAAAAGAATAATTTTGTATTTGTAATGATTTATGGTTAATGCTATATTATACAAATGCCGAGGTGGCGAAATTGGCAGACGCACTTGCCTTAGGAGCAAGCGAGAGAAATCTCATGGGAGTTCAAGTCTCCCCCTCGGCACAAGTTAATAATATTAAGTTGTGCTTTTGACTTGAAGGCCGGAATACGACGGTATGAGGCGGGTCTTCTGACTCTGAGAGTCATCAGACTCGAATGAGGTCGCGAGCTTTTTCAACAGAAAAAGACTTGTGACCAAGTCTCCCCCTCGGCACAAAAAACCTTTATTTTACAAGCTTTTTATTAAGCTTGACTTTTAGCTTTATATATGATACAATACAAGTATGAAAAATTTTAAAAATAAAAATTTAATATTATTCTTTTTGGTAGCAATAATTTTCCTTTTTAGCTTTTCTTTAAGCCAAAATGCTTTAGCTTTTACTTTTACAGCAGGTTCTGGTGTTCAATTTTATCCTACTAATGATAATAATTCCTATGATTCTTCTGGAAGTTATTCTAATACTAATAATTATAATAATAGCAATAATAGTAATGCTAATAATTATAATGATTTAAGTAATACTAATAATATCCCAACCATAACTTCCCTCAGTTCTGATTCAGCCATCACAGGAACAGGATCTAAATTAATAACAATCTATGGTTATAATTTTAATCCTGGCTCAATTGCTCGCTGGAACAACAGTGATCGTAATACTACTTTTGTAAATAAAAATAAATTAATTATTCACCTTAATGAATATGACACAAAAAGATTAGGTGATAATTCAATTTCTGTTTATAATCATATAATTAATGGTGGAATTTCTAATATAAAAATATTTACCTTAAAAGAAAAAACAATTCCAGTGGCAACTAATAATGTTTCAGCAAAAAATACTTCTAAAACAAATAGTTTTCCAAGTATCTTTTCTACCACAAAAAACAAAAAAACAGAGTCAGCAACTTCGGCAACAGAAAAAAATGACAAAAACAACTTAGGAGCAAGTGCAATTTTAGGAGTAAATGATTTTTTACCTACAACTTTCTTACAATGGCTTTTATTAATAATTTTAATATTATTAATAGTAATAGCTTGGAGAAGAATAGTTCAAAGCACAGAAAAACATCAAAACAGACCCCTAAAGCACGCTTAAATTTAACAAAATAATATCTAAAAAAGTCAATCTTTTGATTGACTTTTTTAGTATAATGTGATATATTAAAAACAATTACTGCCCTTTGAAAACAAACAAATAAAACATAAATAAAAATTAATTTAAAACAAAAACAACGGCTTGGAGGGCCGACAAAATGACAACTATTGAAATTATTTTAGGAATTTCCTTAGGATTGCTAATTATAGCAATTTCTAAATCCTTTTATGTGCCAAAACCAATGCGCATACAGGTAATATTATTTTTTAATAAACCTTTTAAAGTTATGAGCAATGTGTTGAGTGATCAAAAAAAAATAAATATTCGTTTTTTTTTATGGCTCTTTTTTAAAGTTCATACTTATGAACTTGCTTACACAAAAGCACTAAAAAAGGGCGCCGAAAGAGAAGGGGATAAAATAATCTGGGAATCTGGTACTGATATTGTAGTTTCAAGAAAAA
>CAZIWS010000099.1:0-2275 GCA_964543175.1 uncultured Candidatus Saccharibacteria bacterium | reverse complement strand
CTGTCAAATTGCACGTAATCGTCTGTCGAGCGGTTTTCTACACTTGCATACAACGGTAAATTGTATGAGTAGTGGCAGATTGCGTGGGTCTTACCTGTCAAACCGCTACGCAGTTTGAGCGGGCTACAAACCTTGATATTTGCTACTTTCCCTGCCATTACTTATACAAAATGTTATGGGCTGGGCTTTTTCTTTTCATAAGTCAGTTTCTCTTTTTACTTCCACCATCTCATCAAAACCATGTTTAATTAATAATTTTTTTAATGTTGTTATAAATCGTCTTAATTCCCTCTCCAGAATAGCGTTGTAATCAGGGCTGAGTCTGTTAAAATCGTTAGGAAGCAAATTTGAAATTGCGTAATTAATCCCAGATATTATTGTTGGGAAATCAATAAACTCAAGTGTTTCATCTTTGATTTGAGTGTCTATACTAATATATCTTGGTCTCCCAGCATATTTGAAAGAAACATTTTCAATTTGGAAGGAGGATTTTAGTTTTTCAAATTGAAGGTTTACATCTTCATTTATCCTATCAGGAACAATCACCTTTACAATACATTTTTTAAAATTAGTGTCTTTTAAAGTAAATCCTCCGTTTTCGATTAGATAACGACAAATTGGAACAATTAAATTTTCAAGATATACAGATGCAAGTGTTGACGAAGGAAAGAAGTTCAACTCTTCGTCAGAGCTTGAGATAAATAAGTCTCGAATTTGATTTACTGCAAAATCAAAACTATCACTATTCCCCATTTGAAATTGCGCTAAGGACAAACCTCCAAAGTCTGAGAGCAACTTTATCTTTTTATCTATAAGAAATGCACATTTTGATGTTCCCAATCTCCCGGTAAACAACCCTAATTCAAAAAGCACGTTATCCCTTGGCTGAAGCACGGCTTTACCTCTAAAAGTAACCTTGTCATCATTAGTCCCAAGTAGGATTCCGAAGTCAAATTGTAATGTGGCTTTTAGAAGGTCTGATAGAAAGTTTTGGTTTATTTTAAAAACAGAAGAATCCCAGACTTTTTCATCCCAGATTGTCACATCAAAATCTTTTTCTAATATTAGTTTAGCTCGCTTTGCAAGTTTCAATTCTTCAGAAGAAGAACCAATAAACAATTTTTTCTTTATCATACTCGAATTGCTGATTTTAAGTCAACGAAAATTCCTTCTATTTCTCCCAAAAGCTTCTTCAGATTTTCGAGCTTTGTGCTATTATATCTGAAAATCCATTCTCTACCGTCAACAGATACAATACTGTCTGATTTTGTTTTGTCGTTACAAACACTCTTTATTTGGTTGTAGATGACAGGCACTAACTCATAAAAAGATAAATCTTGATATTCTGAGACTTTTATATCATAACATATCGCATTGATATCGAAACTACTTAAATCAATTTCCATTTCTGAGTTTGCTTTGACATTCTTTAAGAATCTAATCATCTTTTTTAATCTGCCATTCGTGGCAGAACTCCGTTCGTTAATTCGTTTGATACTTAAGAATGGGTAATCAGCATCTCCTCTAGAATTTGTGTCTTTATTATATACTTGGATTCCTCTAAAATCGCCTTTGTCGTTGATGATTGAAGATATGTCGTCATACCAATTAGCAATTACAATATCGACTTCTCTATTTAAGCTGAGATTTTTAATCTTAATAGCTTTTGGCTTTTTAATGTCGCAAACCGAATAAATACCTGAAAGGATTCTTTCACTATCAAGCCTCAAATTTCTCAAATCACTCAATGCGTCGCCTTTATAAGTGTCATAGTTTGCTTCTCTTTCTAATTTTGTAATTGATGATTGGTAGAATTGAGCCTTTCTTTCGGGTGTATTTAGTAATTGTCGAATTCCAGTCCTATCTGCTTGATAAAAATTCTCGCAAATTGTTAAAAGGTCTATGTCACTGTATCCTTTGATATGCGTGTCTGTCATAACAGACCCTTGATATTTGAAAGTAACATTATTTAATTCCTTTGCTAAATGCTCTTTAACTCTTTCGCCAGCGTCTTTACTCCTTTGTGTATATTCAGGTTCAACTCCTTTCATTGCGATTCGAATATATATAAGTATATCACTGTAAGAAATTGTTGCGAGTTCATCAGAAAACGACTTTCTTAATGCAAAATTGTCTGGGTTAATTCTGCCTCGAATACTATCAGCAAGTTGTCTGTAATTTTTAGCCATTATTAATTGTTTTTGGTTGTTGTATCGGTTTTTTTAGCCTTGCCCATAACGGACGGAACTATATGCAGTTGCCGACTGCGGGCGGT
>CAZIWS010000098.1:0-2364 GCA_964543175.1 uncultured Candidatus Saccharibacteria bacterium | reverse complement strand
TTGATATTTATCAAGAAATAATTTCTTTTAATAAACTTGACAAAATAATAAGAATTAAATGGGATTATCCAGAGATACCGTTGACCAAGAATATAGAGAATTGGAAAACAAAATATCCAGAAAAATATAAAGGCTTTTGGGATGATATTAAAAGATTAACATTGGTTTTAAAACTTCCGCAAGATAGAATTGATATGGTTGGTAATTTGATTGGAGAAAGAGTTGTTTTAATTCATGGAAATAGAATAGATACAAAGTTTAGAAAAAATAAAACTACTGGAGAAAAAGAATTGTGGATAAAAATTAATTGGTCAACAAGCCTTAACGATCTTGAAAATGTTTGGACAAAAAAGATAAAACCTCTTCAAAAACAATTGAATGATAAGTTAATTAATTGTGATGATTTTCAATTTGATAAAAAAATATACGAACTTAAAAAAAACGGTTTAAATGATGATGAAATAAGTGAAATTGCAATGAATGAAGACAGTAGATCACTTGATTACAAACTTATCAACAACGCCGTAGAAAGATATAAAAAAATAGTCACAATAAGCCCTGAGATTTTGTCAACCTTTTGATTTAGTCCTTTTTAAAAAGGAATTTTTCCAGAATTTAAAACAGTAGTATTGACGCATCTAGTTAATATTAATTTGAAAAATAACTAGAAGCAAAAATGGATTTAACCACTGAAGCTATAAAAGAATTTCAAGAAATTTACCAAAGGAAATTTAGTGTGGTTTTGACTGAAGCAGAAGCAAAACTAAAAGCAGAAGGGTTTTTAAATCTAATGTTATTAATTACCAGAACATCAAAAAATGACCAAACCTAACATTTCAATAAAAATTATTGATAGTTCTAAAAAGGTTAAAAGAGTGGTTAGTAAAAAATCAAAAAGAATTTACCAATTTCTTAAGGCTAATAATTTTGAAAATTGCGTGTTTGATGTGTGTGTCACTTATCAAAAGGGAGTCACAAATCAGGGTAGATATAAAAATAAAGAAGATTTGATTTCTGTTTTAAAAATATTTTTAGAAACAACTTTTTAAAAAATATGGAAGAAAATATAAAAATAAATATAAAAATAAAAAATAAAGGAAATTTGTTGGCTAATGCCAATCTTTCTTTATTGACCAAAGATTTTGGGTGGATTAATATTAAAGATTTTCAAATTTGGAGGAGTAGTAATTTAAACTCAAGACTTGAAGATAATATTAATATTCAACCTCCTTCAATAAATGTGCATGGAAAATATATAGCTAAAATTTTCTTTGAAGATATAAAAAAATGGGAAAAGATTGAAGAAGAAATATATTACGCTTATATGAGAAAAACTGCAGAGGAAACAAAAATTAACGAATTTAAACTTTTTGAATAAAAGCAAATTAATATAATTATAAATTTATATAACTATAAAGTAACTATTATTTTAAATTTAAATAACTTTAAAATAATTCTTCCACAAAGATATATAGAGTTAAATAATATTGAAAATAGTATAATTATTATGCAACCAGAACAATTTATACAACTTAGAAATACCCTCGTTAGACAGAGCTGTATAAGTTCTGGTTGCACTAGCGGGGGTATTTATTTTTTTAAGAAAAAAAATGGAATTAAAGAAAGTTTTTGTTTACTGTAGAAAATCTTCTGAACAAGAAGATAGGCAAGTTCTATCACTTGATTCTCAAGAAAAAGAATTAGAAAAAGTTGTTAGAGATAATAATTTGAAAGTTGTTCAAACATATAAAGAATCTGGTAGTGCTCATGTTATTGGTAGAAGATTGTTTAATGAAATGTTAACTAGAATTGAAAAAGGTGAAGCACAAGGAATAGTTGTTTGGGATGAGTCTCGTATAGCCAGAAATTCCATGGATGGCGGTAAGGTAATTTATATGATGGATTTAAAACAGATTGAAGAAATTTATAAACCGGGGAAAATTTACAGAAATACACCTGATGATAAAAGTTGGATGAGTATGGTTTTTATGATGTCAAAAAAAGAATCAGATGATAAGGGGGTAAATGCAAAAAGAGGAATGACAACTAAAGCTAGTATGGGGTGGTTTCCAGGTACTGCCCCACTTGGTTATAAAAATACTTTTGGTAAAAAAGGGACTAATACAATTGAGGTGGACGAAGAAAAATTTAGCTTGGTTAAAAGAATTTTTGAGGAAATAATTAAAGGCAGACAGGCTTCAGAGGTATGGAAAGATGTTTTTGAAAACTGGGGTTTTAAAATATCAAAAGCAAATTTTTATTATATGCTGGGTAAAACTTTTTATTACGGTGAATATGAATGGCCTAAAGGATCTGGTAATTGGTATGTTGGTAAACATAAACCAATGATTACTAAAGAAGAAT
>CAZIWS010000097.1:0-2376 GCA_964543175.1 uncultured Candidatus Saccharibacteria bacterium | reverse complement strand
ACTGGAATGGCAAGTCTAAAGAAACTAATAAAATACGGATAAATATAAATTAAACTTTTACTTCTTTAACTTAAAAAATCTTTGTTTAATTGATTTTTTATTTTTAATTAAATTAATAAATTTAATTAAAAATAAAAAACAAAATGCTGAAAAACTAGGTATTAAGGCTGTTAAAGGATTATCGGTAACAAATTTAAATAATAATCCAAACACGAAAACAAGTACACCAACAATCAAAAAAAGATTAATTTCTTTTGGTTTTAATTTAAAAAGAAACGAAACCAATAGTGACGCCCCAACAACAGAAACGATAGAAATTAAAGCAAAAACAGAATTTAAAAATGAAACAAAATATAACGAACAAAGAGCGGATATAATAATTCCTAATACCATAAAAAACCTAGTCAAACTTATTGATATGTTTTTTTTATTTTTAAAACTAGCCAATAAAACACCAAAAGAAAAAGCGCTAGAATCAATAGTCCCCATAAATGCCGCTACTAATGAAATTGATAATAAAGATTTTAACCACTTTGGTAAAGCTGGTAAAATTCCTGAAACAAACAAACTAGAAGGGTCAACAACTGTACCAGATAGTTTAAAATTAATACCCAAATAAGCAATAGCTCCGGCTACTAAAATTAAAAGTAAAAATGCGACTTTTAAACCCTTTTTTAAAGATTTTATATCCTTGCTAGCAAAAATTCTTTGGAAACTTTCGGCCTGACCCAATAAACTAAAAAATTGTAGTAAAGCTAAGCCAACAGCAAACCAAAAATACTTTATATCAAAAGCAATATTAATATTATCATAAGTAATATTAAAATCAAAAACAAAAATTGTTAAAATTATAGGCAACATCAAAAATCCTTGAAAAATATCAGTTTTAACCGAAGCTTTAAAACCACCAAACCATAGATAAAAACAAACAATACCAACAGTTAAAAATAAAGTTGTAATTTTACTAAACCCCAAAAGCGGTGAAAAAATCTCAACATTAATTGATAATTGTAAAATTAAAAACAATAATAATGTTAATAACAAAGTAATATTAATTAATTGCTGACTAAATTTACCATAAACAAAACCAAAATAATCTCCAATAGATTGAAAATTATTATTTTTATATAAAAATAACTTTTTTTTAAAAAAATAATAAAGAACAACAAAAGCTAAAGATATTCCAACAAAAACCATTAAATACCAAAAACCATAAAGGAAAGAAAAGGTTACACCAATTACAAAATTATACCCAGTCAACAAAGAGGCAAAAGTTGTAAAGACTGAATCAAAGGCAGATAACTCCTTACTACTATTTATATAATCATCTCTTTTATTACGATAAGATGAAAAATAGGTAATAATAATCAAAACCAATAAATAAATTAATAAATAAATTATTGTTAACTTCATACATTTTAAAAAAATATTAATTTTAAATTTAAATAAATTTTTGATCTACTGTCAAAAATTTTAATCTTTATTTTTGACAAAAAATTAGTCAATATATATAATAATGATATATGAATCAGAACGATAAAAAAATACTAAAAACAATTGAAACAAAGCCAAAACACACATCATTAATATCTAGAATAACAAATATTTCCAGAACAAGTGTTCAATACAGATTAAAGAAGATGGAAAAAGAACATCTGGTTAAATATTATAAAAACGGTAAAAAAACAATGTGGGCACCAGTTTTTAAATTGGACCATAATAAAAATTACTTTAAAATATACAAAGGGATTTTTATGTATCAAGCTTACGCTCAACTTTTTAAATTACCAAAAAATTCTATACTTTTTACTGTTCAAGGGGCAGAGGGAGCAAAAGAATTATATTCAATATTACCTGATGCTTTCATTAAACAAGCTCATAAAAACTTTAAAAAAAGAGGTTTTATTATTAAAGGGCTAATCAATGAAAATCTGTTAAATATTTTTAATCAAATGAAAAAAACAACCGTGCGCTCACATCAGGGTAGAGCTATGGGTTTAAAAACTTTCTCTGGAAAAATATTTTCTGGGCACGGAGAAATAATATCTAACTCTCATTTGTTATTATTATCAAATCCAAAAAAAGAACAGATTTTAGTAATAAAAGATCGAGAAATAACAAGAATAATATATGAAATTCTAGAATTAAACTTTAATCTTTTTGAAGGACAAAAAAGTTTTGACTTAAATAATTATTTAAATAAAATTACAATTCATTAAACAAATTTTTAGGGACCTGAATTGCAATTTCTCCAGGCCCAATCTTATTTTTTACATTACTTGTTAAATTTTTTTTAACAAGTCTTTTTCCAATAATAATATAATTTTCTTTGTTTGCATCAAACAAAGAAGGACAAGCAGCCGCTATACATTGAGC
>CAZIWS010000096.1:0-2377 GCA_964543175.1 uncultured Candidatus Saccharibacteria bacterium | reverse complement strand
TAATATTGTTGCTTTTGTTGATGGCGTTCCTCAGACCCTTTCTCTTAAATCTATTTTAAATGAATTTATTTCTCATCGAAAAGAAGTTGTTAAAAGAAGATCACAGTATGATTTAAGAAAAGCTCAAGAAAGAGAACATATTTTATTAGGTCTTAAAAAAGCTTTAGATAAAATTGATAAAGTTATCTCAACCATTAGAGCCTCTAAAGATGCCACAGTTGCTAAATTTAATTTAATAAAAGAATTTAAGTTTTCAGAACTTCAGGCTATTGCTATTTTAGATATGAAATTGCAAAAGCTTGCTGGCTTAGAAAGAAAATTAATTGAAAATGAATTAGAGCAAAAACAAAAATTCATAAAAGAAATGGAAGATCTTTTAGCTAGTCCTAAAAAAATGTTAAAAACAATTTCTGAAGAATTAAAAGAAATTAAAGAAAAATATTCCGATGAGCGAAGAACTAAAATAGTAAAAGGGGGAGTAAAAGAAATGTCAGATGAAGATTTAATTCCTGAAAAAGAAACCGTTTTGGTATTTACTCAGGGTGGTTATGTTAAAAGAACTGATCCAGCTGAATATCGTTCTCAGAAAAGAGGGGGAGTTGGAGTAATAGACTTAGAAACTAAAGAAGAAGATTTTGTCACCATGTTAATTTCTGGATCTACTCATAGTGATTTATTATTTTTCACTAATTTAGGTAAAGCTTATCAAATGAAAATGTATGATATTTCAGAGGGACGTCGAGCAACTAAAGGAAAATCAATTATGAATTTTCTTTCTTTAGCAGGTGACGAGAAAGTTACTTCTATTTTACCAATGCCAAAAGAATTTAAAAAATCTCCTATTTCTCTTATGCTTTTAACTAAAAAGGGAACAGTTAAAAAAATGTCAGGTGAAAGCTTTAAGGATGTTCGCAGAAGTGGAATTATTTCAATTCGTTTAGATAAAAATGATCAACTTATTTCAGCTCTTTTAGTTGAAAAAGGAGATGAAGTTATTTTAGCTACTGCTAATGGCCAATCTATTCGTTTTAAAGAATCTGATATTAGAGAGATGGGCAGAACAGCAGGAGGTGTTCGTGGTATCAAACTTAGTAAAAATGATGAAGTAATTAGTGTTGATGTTATTCAAAAAGATTTTATGAAAGAAGGTTTTTTCTTAACAATGAGCGTTAATGGTTTAGGTAAGAAAACCTTATTAAAAGAATATAAAGTTCAAAAAAGAGGTGGCTCAGGAATTAAAACAGCTAAAGTTACTCCTAAGACAGGGAAAATAATTGTAGCAAGGGTTTTAAAAAACACAGAAGAAGAAATTATTGCTATGTCTCAAAAAGGACAAGTTATTAGAACAGACTTAAAAGACATTCCTTCACTAGGAAGACAAACTCAAGGAGTAACAATTATGCGCCTAAGAACAGGCGATAATATTGCTTCAATTACTTGTATCTAACATAATGTTAAAGATGTTAAAGACCGTCTTTAATAGCAAGGGGATTTGTTGATAGCTATAGGTAAAAAATATTTTTTATAATATAATATATATATATGTTTTCAGATCCAGTAAAAAATTTAAAACAATTAAATTTAAAAGAGGATATGATTGTGGCTGATTTAGGAGCTGGAACAGGTTTTTATACTATTGCTGCTTCTAAAATGGTTCCTCGGGGAAAAGTATATGCCATTGAACTACAAAGAGATTTTTTAAATACCATAAAAAACAAAATAGAAGAAATTAATTTAAATAATGTTGAATGTTTCTGGGGTGATGTTGAAACAAATGGAGGCACTCAAATAAAAGATAATATAGTTGATGCAGTTATTCTTTCAAATATTTTATTTCAAATTGAAAATAAAGATAACCTTATAAAAGAAATTTACCGTATTTTAAAGAAAAAAGGACTTGTTTTATTAATAGATTGGTCTGAAGATGGCAAATTTATGTTTTCAAAAAACAAAAACAGCACTTCCAAGAAAGAAGCCCTTGAGCTATTTCAAGAAAAAGGTTTTATTTTAGATAGACAAATTGATGCAGGTAAATACGATTATGGTATGATATTAATAAAGGAATAGTAATGTTTTATAAATTAAAAAATTATATTAATTCATGAAAGGTAATTTTCAAATAATAGTTTTAATCTTTTTTATTTTCGTAGCCCTTTTTGGTCTTTTGGTTTTTTCAGGAACAATTAAATTAGGTAGTCAAAAAAATAAAGTAGGATCCTTGGGTACTGTTACTTTATGGGGCACTGCTAATTTTCAAAGTGTTGCAGGTATTTTAGAAGATTTTAATAATATTAATGAAACTTTTTCTATTAAATATGTTCAAAAAAATCCTGAGACATTTAGCCAAGATTTATTAGAAGCCCTAGCTTCAGGACTT
>CAZIWS010000095.1:0-2421 GCA_964543175.1 uncultured Candidatus Saccharibacteria bacterium | reverse complement strand
AAGACCCTAAGTTTATTGCGCGCAGAATGGTAATTTTTGCAAGCGAAGACATAGGCATAGCTCAACCCACTGCTTTAGTTGTTGCTAATGAAGTATTTAAAGCTGTTGAAATTATTGGCTTGCCTGAATGTGCTATCAATTTAATGCATGGAGCTATTTATTTAGCTCAAGCTAAAAAAGACCGAAGTGCCTATGAAGCATACCAACTTGCCATAGAAGACGTAGAAAAATATGGTAATTTACCAATTCCAATGAATATTAGAAATAGCTCAACTCAATTAATGAAAAATTTAGGTTATGGTAAAAATTATCAAAAATACACTACTGAAAGTTTATTGCCTGATAAAATTAAAAATAAAAAATATTTAAGTAAAAAGAAAGATTAATTTATATTATAATTTTAAAATAATGTTTAAATATTTAAATAAAAAATTTAAAATCAATAGACGTTTTATAGCTTTTCTGGGAAGTTGGCATTTTTATGGCAATCCATCAAAAAAATTAAAAATTATAGGAATAACTGGTACAAATGGAAAAACAACCATAGCAACACTTCTTTATAATTTATTTATTAAATTAGGTTTTAAAGTTGGACTTATTTCAACCGTTCAAATTTTAATTAATGATCAAGAATTTAATACAGAAAGAAAAAACCCAACTACTCCAGATGTTTTAACTTTAAATAAAATTTTTAAAAAAATGGTAGCAGAAAAATGTGAGTATGTTTTTATGGAAGTCACTTCTCATGCCATTGATCAAAAAAGAATTGCCGGCCTTGTTTTTAGAGGTGGTATTTTTACTAACTTAAGTCATGACCACTTAGATTATCATAAAAATTTTGAAAATTATTTTAAAACAAAAAAGAAATTTTTTCAAAATTTAAAAAAAGATGCTTTTGCTATTTCAAATACAGATGACCAATACGGTCAAAAAATGCTAGATAACATAAAAGCTAAACAATATACTTATGGATTTAAAAATTCTGCTAATTTTAATGAGAAAATTGAAACAAAATTAATGGGTGATTTTAATTTATCTAATGTTCTGGCTGTTTATGCGACGGCTGTTTTATTAGGTCAAGAAAAAGAAAAAGTAAAAGAAATTATTAAAGAATTAAATCCAGCTGAAGGACGCTTTAATCATTTTAAGAGTTCGGATGGAATTATTGGCATTGTAGATTATGCTCATTCAGTTGATGCTTTAGAAAATGTTTTAAAGACTATTTTAAAAATGAAAGAAAAAGATAAAAAAGTAATTTCTGTTTTTGGTTGTGGAGGTGGAGATAGAAAAGATCATTCTAAGCGACCTTTAATGATGGAAGTTGTTTATAATTTATCTGATTACACTATTGCTACAGCTGATAATCCACGAGAAGAAGATATAGAAAATATTTTTAAAGACATGAAAGAAGGCCTGCCTGCGCAGACAGGTCTGCCTGAAAAAGTAGATAAAAATGTTTATTTTATTGCTGACAGAGGTGAAGCCATTAAAAAAGCATGTGAATTGGCACAGCCGGGAGATTATATTTTATTAGCTGGTAAGGGTCATGAAAAAACTCAAGAAATTAAGGGCGTTAAGTATTCTTTTAATGATATGGAAGAACTAAAAAAATATCTTAATTAGTTATAAAGTAAAAGAAAAAAATAAAATGGAAGATTATAAAAAATATTTCAAAGGAAAGAAAATAACCGTGATGGGGCTGGGACTTTTGGGGCGGGGGCTTGGTTATACAAAGTTTTTAGCAGAGTGCGGGGCTGATTTAATTGTGACTGATCTTAAATCTAAAGAACAATTAAAAACTTCACTAAATCAATTAAAGAAATACAAGACAATTAAATATACGCTGGGCGAACATAGATTAGAGGATTTTGAAAACAGAGACATTATTATGAAAATGCCTGGAGTGCCGAAAAATTCTATTTATTTAAAAAGAGCAAAAAAGACTGGTGCTTCCATTGAAATGGATGTTTCTTTATTTGCTAAATTAGCTCCAGAAGTAATGATTATTGGGGTGACCGGAACTCGCGGAAAATCAATGACCACAGCTTTGATTTATGCGGCTTTTCAAAAGAACATATGCTTAAAGTTTTAAAAACTCTTCAGTTTAGGTTTAACAAATTAAAAGAAGAAGATTTTATTAATTATATTCAAATATTTAAAAACAACGGCCCTGAGGCTGGGGCATCAATTGCCCATTCCCATTGGCAGATAATGGGGGTGTCTGTTGTTCCTCAGGTTCAGGAAAAAGTTTTTTTAAAACTTGAAAATTATGAAAAAAAACATGGAAAATGCGTTATTTGCGAAATTCTTAAACATGAAAAAACAGAAGAAAAACGAATTGTTTATGAAACAAATGAATTTGTAGCCTTTGTTCCTTATGCGGCTAAGTTTAGTTTTGAAATTTGGGTTGTGCCTAAAAAT
>CAZIWS010000094.1:1037-2460 GCA_964543175.1 uncultured Candidatus Saccharibacteria bacterium | reverse complement strand
TTTTTTCATACAAGCTTAGTTTTAAAGGGTTTTTTGGGGGTGGTAAAAATTTATACTTTAAAACTCCATAACTAATCAAAAATAAGTATAGAAGTATAAAATAGTTTCCAAAAGGGTAAATATTAAACAACTGGGGAAAAAAGTTTGTTAATCCTCCACCAAAACCAATAAAACTGGCCACAACAAATATTACCACCTGGTTTTTTAACCTCACATCTGAAGACTTATTGTATGACTTAAATAATAAAAGTAAGGCAAACCCAGTAACAGCAACAAAAAAAGTTGGAAAAATAAAGTATAGAGGTCCTGGATTTATCCAATAAAAGTTGAAAATTTGGGTAAGGCCAACTTTATAATATTTAGAAATACTAAATAGCGAAAGAAGAATAGAACTAATGAATATTATTTTTTCAAAGTAGAAATTTTTATATGAAATTAGATTACAAACAAAAATAAAGTAAAAGAAAGGTATAAAAATTGCTGAAGCGTCTAATATTGTTTGCCAAAAATATGCAATTGAATAATCGCTAGAAGACGTTACGCCAAAAAGAGACAGTCCCCATAAAGAAAAGAAAAAAGAAAAAGCCAACCAACTTCTATTTAGATTAGAGTTTCTGTTGGAAAAGTATAAAAACAAAGCAAAGCCGAATGAGGCAAAAAAAAGTAATAAGCTAGTTATGCTAAATAAACTCATGCTTAATATATTATAATCCAATTATTATTTTTGGCATATTTTTTTAACTTCCGACTGGGGTTTACTGCAACTCTATGTTTTGCAAACATTAGAACTGGGAGATCGGATATATCATCTCCATAAGCATAGGTATTTTCAGTTTCCAGATTATTTTTTTTAAAAAAACTTTTGAGTTCATCTAATTTAGATAATCCGTTAACAACTTTAATATTTATAATTTTATTTTTTTCCTGCTCTACCACAGATGAAATGCAATAGTCAATTTTTAATTGTTCTGAAATTTTTTTGGTTATTATATCTATTGCTGTTGATAATAGAATAATTAAGTTTCCCTCTTTTTTATGTTTTTCTATTAACTCTAATATTTTTTTATTTTTTTTACTATTGAAATATTCATCGTTTGTAAAATCAATAGCTAGTTTGGAAAGTTCCTCATAAGTTAATTTTTGGAAGATTTTTAATGCATAGCCAAAAGCCTTGTTGGGACTTGAAACAAGGTTAAATTTATATAACAAGAACCAAATTAAAAGAGGTGTTATGGAAAATATTGATACTTTTTTATTTTTTACTAAAAAATTTAAAAACAAAAACTGGCTTTGCCCATTAATTATTGTTCCGTCCAAATCAAACACTGCAACCCCTTTCAATTTATTTGTTTTTTGGATTAAATTCATAAGGATACTTTTTTTTAGATAACTTAGATATTTCTAACATTATTAAATGAGTCAT
>CAZIWS010000094.1:0-1027 GCA_964543175.1 uncultured Candidatus Saccharibacteria bacterium | reverse complement strand
TTAACATAAAAGCTTTATGGTTTAATTTGTGACTATTATATTTTTTAAAATCCATTGGTTCTCCTATATTTATTCTAACTATTTTTTTAAAAGATGGCCTTGAATCGTTTCTTGACATGATATCAAAAGTTCCAATAATACCAACTGGTATTACGGGAACTTTTTCTTTGTGTGCATATTTGGCCACACCAGGAAATCCTTTTAGTAAGTTTTCTCTATCTCCAGATCTCGTTCCTTCTGGAAAAACCCCAATCACTCTACCTTGTTTTAAATATTCAGAAACTCTTTTGTGTACTCCTCGTTTGTCATGGATTAATCTTTCAACCTTTATTTGTCCAGTTAAAATCATTAGTGGCTTCCATAGGTTGCTTTTAAAAAATTTTTCAGCTGTTAAAAAAAAAGTATTTCTTGGTGCTATTGATAAAAAACATAAAAAGTCGAAATAACTTTCGTGATTAAAAGCGAGTATGGCAGGACCTTTTTTGGGGATATTCTCTAGACCAGCAACTTCTTTTATCCAAAATGTTTTAAAAACTGGGCTAACCGATTTTCTTATTAAGAAAAAAGTTAAATTTATTATTTTATTTTTGATATTCATTTAAATATATAATACAATATCTTTTTTCTAAAATGAAGAAAATTAGCTTATTAATCAGTACTTTCTTCATATTTTTTCCAAAAGTTGGTATCAAGCATCATAAAGGTTAGGATTAATTTGATACTTAAATAATACACCACTTTTCTCTAAAAATGAAGCAAATTTTTAATCAAATAAAAAAGCTCCAGTATCCGCAAGGTGCGAACATTGGAGCTTTAACCCTGTAACCATGGACTCCTCATTGTGAAGCAATCTCTTGAAGCTGGGTAATGGCTTGGCGAAAAGCCGTTTCAAGTTTTTCGGCTGCTTCGGAATATTCACCACTGATGTCGCGGATCAAAGGCAGATAGACCTTCTTGGTTTCGGCCAGTTTCCGCCTTTGCTTGTCGAGGGAACAACTCATCAGTGTCCGCAAGTTATGGAGGCGGT
>CAZIWS010000093.1:0-2461 GCA_964543175.1 uncultured Candidatus Saccharibacteria bacterium | reverse complement strand
ATATATTCTCATCGCAGTTCCAGAGTTGCCGCACTCTAAAACTGATTTAGCCGAGCTAATTTTGGTTGGTGGAGTGATATATTATTTATTATCAATTTTTTCGATTTTGGCGCCAAGTTTTTTAGCAATTTCTAAAACAATAATTATCACCGCTGCTATCCATCCATAAGGGCCAGCTGATGCTGCTGCTCCTGCTTTCGCCATCATTCCTCCAGCCACCTTTGCCCCTGCTTGTAACCCCACTTTTATCCCTGCAGCCATTCCTTTTTTTGCCGCTCCACTTAAAAAAGCGTTAAACATTGCTGTTGCCCCTTTTCTAAAACCCTGTTCGGCTATCATTTTTAAACCGTTTTGAGCAAAAACTTTTACTGCCTCATTTCCTATTTTTTGGACAAATCTTCCTGCCAGATTAACAAAAGTTCTACTTAACCAACCTCCAGTAACTTTATTAATTCTATCGGCCCATATTAAAACTCTATTTTGAGAAAAATTAAATCTATCTAAAAGGCTTGAATCTTTTAAAACTCCCATTATGCCATCAAAAGATTTAAATTCTCTCAATTTATCTGGCATATTTTTTAAGCCTGATAGTTTTTCCTTTATTTCTTCATATCTACTTTTAATTCCCTTTATTTCACCACCTGATTTTTGCAACAAATTTATTATTCCCTCAACATCAGAGTAAGCCCCTTCAGTTACTTCTCCACTATTTAAAATATCATCTCTGCTATTTTCTATTCCCTTATCACCATAATAAACATCAGCTATAATTTTTCCCTGTTCCCTAACTAAAACAATTTGTTCTTCATTAATATCTGGGTTTAACCTAATTGTTTCTTCTTCAAACTCTCTTCTGAAATCTTCATTTTTCTTTTTTCTTATTTCATCAATATTATTTATTTCTATTTTTTTTGCTCCTTCAACTATAGCCTTACTGGCCATTTCTATTTGGGTATCACTTTCTTCTACCTTTATTTCAGCTATTTTTTTTGATAATTCTTCCTTTTTTTGTTTATCAGTTTTAATTTCTCTTCCTTCGATAATTTTATTTAATTCATCTTCAAGTGTTTTTTTTAATTTTTCATCATCTCCTAAATTTTTAGATACTTGATCGACTAGATCCTTTTTTTCTTTTTCCTTTTTTTGAGTAGCTTTTTCACTATTATCTTTTTCAGCCTTTTTTTGTGCTTCTTTTCTTTTATTAGATTGAGATTCTTTTTCCTTTTTTTCTTCCTCTTCTTTCTTTTTTTTAGTCTTTTCTTTTTCCTCTTTTATTTCGTCTTTTTTTTGTTGTTTACTTCCTTCTTTTAGTTTTATTACTACTTCATCAATACTTTTTGCTGATTTTAATTCCACTCCAAAAAATTCAACTCTTTTACCTAATGGACTGTCTCTAAAAATATCACTAACTCCTCCTATTTTTTTGACTTCATTTAATATCCTAATTGTTTCTTCTCTAGTGGTTGGATCCTTTTCTAACCAATCTTTAATAATTTCTTTATTTGCCATCAATAAATTATATCCTAAATCAATTCTCTTTTAGACTATGCCATTACCAAAAAGATCATCGTAATCCATTTTAGTCTTATCATCTGTGTTTCTAGTAGGGGATGGATTTTCTTCATTTTTTTTCTCATCCGTTTTGTTTTCAAATACTGGTTTTGGATCCCTACTTAATTGTGGCGGTTGAGGCACTTTTACTTCTTCATTTCTAATAAAAATTGGTTTTTTAGCCTCCATCACCACTACTTCAGGTTTTGGAGCTTCAAATTTTTCTGTTTTTGGTGTTTCTACTACCTCTGGTTTTTTTTGTTCTACTTCTTCAACTTTAATTCCACTAACTATGTCTGGTTTTATATCTCTTAAATTTTCTATTGGCTTGTTTTCAACTATTTCTGTTGTTTTAACTTCCGTCTTAAGTTCAGTTTTTACTTCCTTGGGTTTAAACTCCTCATTTTTAAAAGGTACTCTTTGATCATTTTTTGGAACTGGAGAATCCTGTTTTACTTCCGGAGTAGTTGGTATTGGAGCTTTAGGTAACTCTGGTGTTTTTACTATTGGTGTTTCTGTTTTATTTCTTTCTGCTTCAAATTTTTGTTTTTTTAATACATCCTCCGGGTTAGAAGTTATTAATCCATGTTCATCATCAGATGATATTACCTGGATTGCTACGTGATTTTGTCCAGCAAAAAAGATCCCTTGTCCCTTGTCGGCTGTCAGTAATAATTGTTTTTCTCCTTCACTTAAATAAAATACTTCTCCTATTTGATCAATAGCCGCTGTATGTTGTTTTAATAGAATTTGAATTGAACTATTGGTCACAATTTCCTTACCATAGGGAGTTTCTAAAAAATCATCTACATCTTGAGTAATTGTTGTTACTCCTAAATAATATTTTCGACCCCGCTTTACAATTCCTCTTAAAAATGAAGCTGAATCTTCGTATTGCATTAAATACCAA
>CAZIWS010000092.1:0-2464 GCA_964543175.1 uncultured Candidatus Saccharibacteria bacterium | reverse complement strand
TATTGACTTTTTTGCCCACCAGATGTTATCTGCAAAGCTTAAAGAACTTTCTCCTGCATTCCTTTCTTGTCTTACATAATCGACACCAATATTTTTAAAGCCCACATAAGCTCTTACTCCTCTTGGATAATAGTCAGCTTCATTAAATTTCTTCATCGCTTCAATCACTTTTCTATCAATTAAAGAGAAATCACCAGCATCCAAAGGAACTTCCATTTGTGAGAAGATCTTAAAAAGTCTATAGAACAACTTATAGCCGAGAATTCTTATTAAACTTCCTTTGCGGCTGATCCTTCTTCCATAAACAACTTCATAACCCTCTTCCCATTTACTTAAAAAATTTTTAATTAATTCAGGAGGATCTTGCAAATCACTATCTATAAGAATTGCTGCATCTCCTGAGCATTCTTTTATTCCTGCATAATAACTGGGTTGAGATGAGCCAAAATTCCTAGCAAATCTTATAATTTTAATATCATATTTATTTTCTTTTTCTTGAATTTTCTTAATTTTGTTTACTGTATTATCTGGACTGCAGTTATCAATAAAAATTATTTCCCATTTGTATTTAAGTTTATCTAAAGTGCTTTTTAAACGTTTATATAATAAATCTACATTCTTTTCTTCTCTATAAGTTGGTATTAAAATTGAAATCATTTTCATAAATCTAGAATATTAAAGCTTGGAAATATTGTCACTACTTTACCATGATACTTTAATTCTGATAAATAGTTGATAATTTCTTTTTGATAGGAAGTAGCAAAAATTAATATTGCTTCAGGTTTTGTTTGCTTTATTTTTTCTGGTTTTACTATTTTGTAATTAAAATAGGGAATGTATTTATTGTGTAAATTTACATTTTTATCGTACACTTCAATTAATTCCCCTTGCTTAAAATTCCCTAAACTTAGTATTGAAAAAGTTTTATTGGCAGCGCCGTATCCACAAAAACTTTTATTAATTAAAGCATCTTTAATCGTAGAAATGTGTCTCTTCAAATAATTAAACTCTTTTATAAAATCCGAGTAATCCGATTTACTAATTTCCAAATTTAAGTTTTGTTCTTTCGTATATTTTTTGTTTCGGCTTAAGATTACATAAAAGGAACCATTATTAATTTTATTAAATCCATATTCAATAATTTTAAAACCATAAATCGCAAACAATTTTTTTATATCCTTTATTCTAAAATAATTTATATGTTCGTAGAAAATATTGAAATAATTTTTACTTTTAATTATACAAGGAGCATAAGGTTGTTCTAAATAAAGGTAGCCATTTTCTTCTAAACAATTATTTAATTGCTTAGAAAATTCTCTTAAATCATTAATGTGCTCTAAAACATGTCTTACAAAAATCCATTTAAATTTTTTGTTAAATTTAAGAGTCAATTTTTCGTTAAAAAATTTATTTATCGTGGGAATTCCATCTAGATTAGATTTTAAAGCTAACTTTTCAGAGGGCTCAATAGCCAAAACTGTATTATTTTTTATAAAATGTTTTGCAAAACTTCCATCTCCTGATCCTACTTCCAAAATATTTTTACCTTTTATTTCAAAATCCCTAATTAATTTATTTGAAATCTTTTTTATCCACTCTAATATGTCATCTGAATTTTGGCTAGCAAAATTATAATCTTCATAAATTTTAGAATTAATAATTTCTTTAAGTTGAATAAAACCACATTCATTACATCTTAATAGTGTAATGCTTTTTTTAACAAAAGCCTTTTTATCTGTTTCTTTTAAAGCATAAACTCCATCAGCATTAAATCTGTCATATGACATTAAAACTGAAAAGCTGCTGCTATTGCATATCCTACATTTTTTAATTTGTTTCATTAGGAAATTATTTTAATTTACTTAAAATTGTATTGGCAATTTTTTCAGAAGATAGACCATAAGTTTCTTTTAAGTAATCATGTTTTCCAACTACTTGAGCTACTTCATCAGCTACACATAACATTTCCAATGGGGCATGACTGCTTTCACTAGCTAGAATTTCAGCCAATATACTTCCCAGTCCTCCATAAATTCTATGTTCATCAACAGTAAAAATATATTTCTTATTTTTACAAAATTTTAAAAACCCCCTTTTCTCTATTGGTTTCAAAGTTGCTACATTTACAATTTCAGCAGAAAATCCTTTTTCTTCTATTTTTTTATTAGCATTCAAAACATCACTTAAAATATCTCCAGAAGTAAATATAACAATATCTTTGCCTTTTTTGACTATATTCAGTTTATTTACTGAGAATTCATAATCTTCTTTAAAAATCGTTTCTGAACCTTTTCCCACTCGAATATAAGTAGGGCCAGCAATTTTATAAAGTGCTTTTACGGCTTTTTCACCTTCAATTCCATCCGCAGGAGCAACAATTTTCATATTTGGCAGTGTTCTTAAAATACCCACATCTTCAACAGCAAAATGCGTGCTTCCTAAAATTCCATAAGTTAAACCGCTT
>CAZIWS010000091.1:0-2480 GCA_964543175.1 uncultured Candidatus Saccharibacteria bacterium | reverse complement strand
AAATAAACCAAAAAAATGGCTAATCCTCACAAATATATTTTACTGTTTCGCACCTCCAATATAACGTAAAAATACCGAAAAGTAAAGGAAAGTTACCAACAAGTAGGAAATATTAGCATAAATGCAAAAAACAAAGACTTTCTATTTTTTTTCTAATATGTTATAATATTGTCATATTAATAAATATGATAAAAATATGATAACTAAGAAGCAAAAAGAGGTTTTGTCCTTTGTTGAAAATTATAATAAAAAAAATGGTTATTCACCCTCCTTAGAAGAAATCAGAAAAAGGTTTAAACTATCCTCTGTTTCTACTGCCCATTACTATATAAAACAGCTCGACAAGCTGGGCTATTTAGAAAAAGAAGAAAATCACCCTAGATCAATATCCCTTTCCAATTCTGGAATTATTGAGATTGAAATAGCGGGAACAATAACAGCAGGAAAGCCAATTGAAGCTATAGAAACAAAAGAAGAAACAATCGCAGTTCCAGCCAAAGATTTAGATTTAAGCTCTGAACACTACGCCTTAAGAGTTAAGGGAGATAGTATGATAGAAGAAGGTATTTTTGACGGAGATATTGTTATAATTAAAAAACAATCAGTTGCTGAAAATGGACAAACAGTTGTCGCCATCATAGATGATAACGAGGCAACTTTAAAAAAATTATATAGAGAAAATAATAGATTCAGGCTACAACCAGCTAACCAAAACATGCTACCCCTATTTAAAAAAGAAGTAGAGGTTAGAGGTGTGGTGGTAAATATAATTAGAAAACTAAATCCTGATAAACCAGAGTTTAAAACACTTGATCTATTTGCTGGAGTTGGTGGTATTAGGCTAGGATTTGAAAAGGCTGGGTTTAATACTGTCTTTGCTAATGACTTTGAGAAAAACTGCAAGAATACTTATGACTTAAACTTTAAAACCTCTAAATTAATAGTTGAAGATATCAGAAAAATAGGAGTAGACGATTTACCTGATTTTGACTTTCTATTAGCAGGATTTCCCTGCCAGTCATTCTCAATAGCTGGATATAGAAAGGGTTTTGAAGATAAAGACAGAGGTAATTTATTTTTTGATATATCTAGAATAATAAAAGCAAAAAGACCGGCAGGATTTTTATTAGAAAATGTAAAAAATTTAAAAGGTCATGACGGAGGAAAAACTTTTAAAATTATAGAAGAGACGCTAGTAAGCCTTGGTTATCATATAAAATTCAAGGTATTAAATAGTATGGAATATGGAAACATACCTCAAAACAGAGAAAGGATATATATAGTTGGATTTAAAAATAAAAAATATATAGATAATTTTGAATTTCCAAAACAAACAAAATTAGAAATAAAAATCAAAGATATTTTAGAAGAAAAAGTTGATAAAAAATATTATTATAACGACAAGCCTTTATTTGAGAAAATTAAAGATGATATTAAAGATCAAAACAAAGTTTATCAATGGAGAAGAAAATATGTTAGAGAAAATAAAAAAGGCGTGTGCCCAACTTTAACCGCCAATATGGGAATGGGTGGACATAACGTACCAATAATAAAAGATAAAAAAGGTATAAGGAAATTAACTCCCAGTGAATGTTTTAGAATTCAAGGGTTCCCTAAAAATTATAAATTACCTAAAGAATTAGCTGACTCCGCTTTATACAAGCAAGCTGGAAACTCGGTGACAGTTACTGTAATTGAAAATATTGCAAAAGAGATAAGAAGAGCTATTGAAAAATAATTACCAAACTTTTACATTTTTAGCTATGGGTTTCAAATTTTGTTCTTTTATAATCTTGTCAGTAATACTAAATCTTGGACGCCTTCCCTGTAATTGTTGTTCTTTCATCGTTTGATTTTTATTAACTTTCATATCATATATGAGATTAGAAGGAACTTTATAAACATTAAAAGTTCCATCTAGCTTTCCCTCGTTATAAAAATCTAAAAAATATAAATCATCCCATTTTGAATCAGGTCCAAAGGATGTTAAATCTGATTCTACGCTACAGGCCTTAATTTGCTCCGCTCTATTAGTTTTAGTGTTAAAAGTATCAAAAGATGCTGACGATTTTCCTTGAAGAGATATAAATCTTTTTGAGCCTGAATATAAGCTAAAAGCAACTTCAGATAAACCTTCTGGAAAATTTGGCTCCCTAGATTTATAATCTCTCATACCAAATTTTAAAATTTTCCACATATCAAAAAGTTTTTTCCATTTTTTGCCATCACTCTTGTTAAAATCCATTAATTCAAGACAACAATCATTTCCAAAGACTTTTGTCTTGTGTTTTATTAGTTTCATAAAATTAAAATCAATTTATATTAATTTTAACTAAAGTTTATCAAAAATTTAGGTATAAAACAATAAAAAAAATAGAGCTTCAAAAAAAGCTCTATTTCTAAGTACCTCGTGCTAGCACGATGTTGCGGAGAGGCGGGGATTCGAACCCCGGATACGGGTATAAGCCCGTATAACACAT
>CAZIWS010000090.1:0-2486 GCA_964543175.1 uncultured Candidatus Saccharibacteria bacterium | reverse complement strand
GATTAATTTAAGGATTATCTAATTCCTTAAATTTCTTTCTAATTTCAATTGGGGCATCTTCTATTAAATACTTAAAATCACCATTTTCATCAATTCTTTTGTTAACAAATCTTTCTAACTCATCCACATTGCCAAAATTTTCTATTATTTTTTTAGCATTTTCATAATTTTCTATATTTCCAGATTTTTTACATTCTTCCATAAATCCATATAAATTAAAAAGTGAAGATTTCTTTCTGTGCAAACTAAATCCTTTTCCTTCTTTTTTTAGTTTTTCAATATTTTCAGTCAAATTTTTTAATTCCTCTTCCTTTTTTTCTATATATGAGTTAATGTTTTTTCCTTCTAAAATAAAATTTTTCTTACCATCATTATAAGCATTAAAATTATGTATATTTTCTCTTTTGTCTTTAAAAGTTTCTTTGTCAACCATTTCTTCAATATAATCTTTTTTTTCATTATTTGGTATATCTCTACCAGATTCAAGTATATCATCCATCTCTACTTCTTTTAATTTTAAAATATCAATGATTATACCATCATTGAGTCCATGGTCACGATCCATGTGTCTCATTTTTTCTATGGTTGTCTCATCTATTTTTAGTAATTCACTATTATCTAAATAATAACCAATATTATGACGAGTAGAAAGATATTCCATCTTTTTTTTAGTTGATTCATTTAATTCTAATTTGTAAACTTTATTTTTATCTTTTCCATCCAATACATACATTGGCAAATTAAAATCTTTGCTAATTTTATAAGCATAAAATATACTACTACCAGCAGCAGCAAAAGTATTGCGTATTTTATCAACATTTATTTGATAAAATAATCCAGCCACCTTTGGATTTTCAACAACGAGTTCATTCCATCCATCTTTTTCTTTCGAATTTATAGAATGTTCAATATTTGATACAATATTATTTTGTATTGTTGATGTATTTAGGCTATTATCATATTTTGATTTTCTGTCATAGATATTACTACCAAGCGACGAACCAGCATCTTTATTATAACCAGCCAGTATATCACCTCCTTTTAAAATTATCCCAAAATCACCAGCAAGACGGCCATTTTCTTTACTAAAAGTAGATACACTTATTGTTGGCTCAATTCCTAAAATCATTTTTAGTTTTTCTTCAGGACCAATTTTATGAGTATCAACTAATTTATTATTTTGTGAGAAAGACACATCACCAGAAGGCAACATTGCCATTGGGATAGCATGACAGAATAAAACATTTTTGTCTTTAGAAATTTCAGTAACACTCCTTTCTTTTTTTTCAGATTCTATTATGTTTTTTTGATTAGCCATTTCACCATAAAAATCTATAATGGTTTGTTTTATCTCTTTTATTTCAGAATCATCATTTATTATTTCCTCGGCTTCATTTATGGATTTATATTTGTCCTCAATTGAATTTTTTAATTTTTCTAATAATTTATGATGTTCATTTATTTCATTTTGCTTGGCTTCTAGGGATGCATTTATATTTTCAAAATTATCCTTTTTGTTTTTAATTGTCTGTATTATTTCAAAATCTTTTTGATATAACTTGCTTTTAATACTATCCTTTGTTAACCCCTCGGATTCGAATAGTTTTACGAGTTCTTCTGTAATTTCATTTCCATTATTAAAAGTTTTTTGAATCTTATAGATAAAAGAATTTTTTCTTTTATCTAAATCTGCTTTTAATTCTTCAATTTCGGAATTTATTTTTCCTCTTTGTTCTTGAATATTCTTTTGTAATTCCTCATCATTAATTTTCTTTTCTGTGGTTTCTTGTATTAATTTTTTTTCTTCTGCAATAGCAAGATTTAGGGATTCTATTTCAACTGGTTTTTCTTTTAGTTTTGTGTTGTACTTGAATCTTAAATTGTTTATTTTTTGTGCAATTTGATCACGATAAAAAGCACTGTATCTTTTACTAAATTCCGATAATTCTGATTTAGCTTCTTTATTTAAACCTGTAATTTCAGAAATTTTTGATTTTGCCTCTTCTTTAGTATTTTCTGCTTCACTATTTAATGTATTTAAATTGTTTTCAAGATTAAGTTCATTTTTAATTTCATTTTTTGTAGATTGATTTTCAAGTAAAACAGAGCTTTCAATCTTTTCAATTTCTTCTTTATCGTCAGGAACTGAGTCAAACTCTTGCTCAATTTTATTAAGTATCTCATTTGCCCATTCTTGACTACTTTTATTTTGTTCAGGAGAAGTAATTTCTGGTCTATCCTCTACTTCAACCCCTGCTTCATTTTTTTGAAATTCTTCCTTATTCATAATTTATTTTGATAGGTTGTTTAATGATTCTTTGACTTCTTTAATTTTTGCTTCCTCAATTTTAGAACGATAAGTTTTTAATAATATTTTTTTCTTATTGAAAATATCTCCTAACTTTAGTCTAAAATCAGAGTAAATTTCTTTAATTTTTTTTATACTATCATTATCGTTCATAAAATGATTTTAACATTTTATGGGT
>CAZIWS010000089.1:0-2489 GCA_964543175.1 uncultured Candidatus Saccharibacteria bacterium | reverse complement strand
GGAAGTTCTAAACTAGGAGCAGTTTTAGAAAGAGGTATTTGGATTAGTGCTTTAGTTGTTTTAGCCTCATCATTTTTTATAGTTAAATATTTTATTGCCCAAGGAATTTTTGAAAATTATGGAATATTTTATTCTATTATTGCAGGACTAGTAGCAGGAGTTTTAATTGGCAAAATCACAGAATACTATACTTCAGACCACTATCAGCCAGTTAAAGATATTGCTGAAGCATCAAAAACTGGACCAGCTACAAATATTATCAGCGGATTAGCTGTGGGAATGAAAAGTACCATCTTGCCTATCATTGTAGTAATTTCAACTATTTTAATTTCTTATCATTTTGCTGGAATTTATGGTATTGCTATTGCAGCTGTAGGAATGTTATCTACTGTTGGAATGACTGTTGCAGTTGATGCCTATGGCCCAGTAGCTGATAATGCTGGAGGAATAGCAGAAATGGCTGGACTAGAACCAGAAGTTCGAAAAATAACTGACCAATTAGATTCAATGGGAAATACTACAGCTGCTATTGGAAAAGGATTTGCCATTGGCTCAGCGGCTTTAACTTCTTTAGCCCTATTTACTGCTTATACTCAAGTGGCTGGGTTAAAAGTTATTGACATTGCTAGCCCTAAGGTTGTTGCAGGATTATTTATTGGAGGTATTTTAACTTATTTCTTTACTTCAAAAACAATGGAAGCAGTCGGAAGAGCAGCAAGTTCTTTAATTGAAGAAATCAGAAGACAATTTAGAGAAATTCCTGGAATAATGGATGGAACAGGTAAACCAGAATATGCTAAATGTGTTGATATCAGCACTAAAGCTGCCCTAAAAGAAATGGTTCTTCCTGGATTAGTTGCTGTTATTGCTCCTTTAGCTGTTGGCTTAACTCCATTTCTAGGAAAAGAAGCCTTGGGAGGATTATTGGCTGGAGCTTTAATTGTAGGTGTATTGCAAGCAATTAATATGGCTAATGCTGGAGGAGCCTGGGATAATGCTAAAAAATATATTGAAGCTGGAAATCTAGGAGGCAAAGGAAGCGAACCCCACAAAGCAGCAGTTGTAGGTGATACTGTAGGAGATCCATTTAAAGATACTTCTGGTCCATCTTTAAATATTTTAATTAAATTAATGACTATTGTTTCTTTAGTTTTCGTTTCTCTTTTCTTTTAGTTAAAAAGGTCTTACAAAAAGCCTGAAAAATCCCCTACTATCTAGTAGGGGATTTTTGTTAGTTTTCCACCAGCACGTAGAACCATAAAAACTTTTGAAGTGCTATAATCTAAATAGATGTCGGGAATTATCAACTAATAATTTATTTCACCTAAAAAGAAATAAAAATAAAAATTATGAAAAAATATTTAACCTTTTTTGTTTTAAGTATTTTTGTTTTTTCTTTTTCTTTTTCTCTGGCCAATGCCCAAAAACAAGTTAATAAGAAAAAGGGAGAACAAGTAAAATTTCAAACAGAAAATCAACTTCAAGAAAAAAAAGAAAACTTACAACAAGAAAGAATCCAAATAAAAAATCAAATTCAAACTATACGGGAAACTGCTCAAAAAAATTTAGAGCAATTAAAAGAAAAAATTCGTGCTGAAAAAAATATCCAAAAAGCAAAATTGATGGAAAATAGAATTTCAGGAAGAGAAATTGCCCTAGAAAGATTTGATAAAGCGATACAAAGATTAGAGCAATTAAAAGAAAAGGTTTTGCTTATTACTCAAAAATTAGAACAAGAAACCGAAATAAGTGAAGTAAAAAATTTAATCACAGAAGCGGAAATTAAAATAACAGAAGCCAAAGCAAAAATAGCTCAAATGTCTGAGCTTTTATCTAATTCAATTAACCAACTAAGTCTTGAAGAAAAAACAAAGTTAAAAACACTAGGACAAGAAACTCAAGCTTTATTTACTCAAGCTCATCAGTTATTAAAAAATTCCATTAAAGAGACAAAAGCATTAATGCCCTGTGAAAATGATTCTTGTATTAAAGAAGAAAATTTATAAAATTTAAATAAAATTAATTATTTATATAAAATTTTAATATTCTGTATAAATAAATAATTCTCTAATAAAATGGAACAAGATAAAAAATCACACGGAGCATTAATAGGATCAATTATTATTGTAATAATTTTAATTATTGGTGGAATATATACTTGGCAACAAAAAGTTAAAAATGATTTAAAATTAAAAGAACTTCAAGAAATACAAAAAATCCAAATGCTCCAATATCAAGAAATTAGCTCCCTAGAAGAAGAAATAGAAAATCTCTCCCAAAATATTGAAGTTGATTTAGAAGAAATAGAGTAATTTTATTAAAAAAACACATAAAAATCTTTATGTGTTTTTTTATTTGAAAAACATTAAATTTTAAGGTAAGATACTTTTATGACAAAAATAAATAGAAATATAAAAAAATTACCAAAAAGTGAAATAGAGATAGAAGCAGAATTAAATTCAGAATCTTTTGAGCTTTATTTCGACAAA
>CAZIWS010000088.1:0-2506 GCA_964543175.1 uncultured Candidatus Saccharibacteria bacterium | reverse complement strand
ATTAGAAATAAGTTTATTGCTGCCGAAAAATCTTTAGTCAAGAAGGTAAATAACCAACTTTCTAAACGCTTATCCGGACGTATTTTATTACAAGTTGAAGAGAAAGGAGAATCTTGGTACATAAATCCAATAGATGGTTTTAAGTATTTTCTTGGTCGTCCTGATGATGCTTTTAATTTAATGCGGAAGCTAGCTTTGGGAATAAATAATAAAAATTTTGATAGCTTTAAAGGGAAGGCGCCAGCTAGGCTTTCTGGGCGTATGCTTTTAAAGGTAGAAGATAGTGGTAAGGCTTATTATGTTAACCCTCTTGATCTTAAGATGTATTATCTTGGTCGCCCTGATGATGCCTTTAATTTAATGCGTAATTTCGGATTGGGAGCCAAGAATTCTGATATTAGGCAAATAATGATTGGTGATTAAAAGAAGTTATAAGTATAAAAAGAAAAAGACTTGCTTGTGCAAGTCTTTTTTTGAGGATAGGAGGGCATTAGACAACTTTTAGTGGCTCTCCAATAAATATGCGGAAAACTTCTTCTGGACTAACCTTTTTGTTTAGACCAGTTGCTTTCCGTATTAACTTTAAGCACCCTTTTCTCAATCTTTTTTGATTAAAAATCATCATAGATTGAAATTTTATCGGGAGCAAGTAATCACCAGGATGATCAAGCTTTAAGCTTTCACGACAGGCGGCACTTTCACAACAGGTTAGGGTAGGGAGTATATCTTCGCTGTTTAAAAACAGGAAATATTTGACACTCCTTTTTTTACAAATCGGACAAACCATTTCTGTTTTTGGAATATTCTCCATGAGCAGATGAAGGTGTCTTTGTATAGCATTTTCCTTCTTGGTTTCATCCCGGTATTTGTTCATTATGAGAACATATTCAGGATCATTGAAGATTAAATCTTCAAGATACCTTCCCTTATAGCGTCCACTTTGAAGCATATAGGGACCAGTTGGGTTTTCCATAGTTTCAGGTTTAGGTTTAAAAGGTACGTATTAAAATTACTAACTATTAAATATAACATCTTTTTATAAGTTAGTCAATGGTAATTGATTTTTTAGCAATTTTATGATAAAATTTACTAATTAAATCAAATATAATATGAATTTTTCAGAAAATAAAATTTTTTCTAATAATAAGGAAAATATAAAGTTTATAGAATTAGCTGATAAGCTAGACGAGTTAAGAAAGGGATTTATTAATCGTTTTAAATTAGAAGAAGATGCTATTCCTTATGTAAATTGGTTGGTCCAGGATTTAAGAAAGGGTAATTTAGAAAATGTTAGAATAAACTATGAACAGCAAAGGGATAAGTATGATAATAAGCCAGAGATAAGGCAATTTTTAGAAGATAATAATTTAGTTGATAAGGGTATAGACTGGAAAGCTTTCAAAAAGTTAAATAAATAATATAAGTAATATTTTATTTTATTAAAATAAAAAATATGAAATTTTTCGATTTCTTAAAACCAAAAAAAGGCAGTGTTGAGCAAAAAGAGAATTTAGATAAAAACTCTGAAATTGAGCAAGTAGACGATTTATCTAATGAAAATAATCAAGCAGAGGGAGAAAATAATAATACAGAGAATTTGGAAGTTGAAAAAAAAGAAGAATCTCAAGAAGCAAAAATGGAAGATAAGGAAAGGGAGGAAGAAAATGCTTCAACCGAAGAAGGCAATTTAGAGGATTTAAAGAACGAAGAGGCGGAAAAAACAGAGGTGGAAATAGAAAGGATAAGAGAGGATATAAGTAGAAAAAATAAAAAAGAAGGCTTGTTTTCTTCTGAAACAATGACAATCTTTTCTAAATTTAATATTAAAGAAGAAGATTTAAATAATATCCCTTCTTATAGTAGTTTAAATGATGTTTCCAAACTTTTACTAGCTAAAACTTTCTATAGTAATTCTTTAGAAAGAGCAAAGGGAAAATCAACTCAAGAAGTTCAGAAAATGATAACTTCTAAAAATAAATTTGCCAGAAAATTTCAATCTATTTATGTTGGTCTTTTTAAATCATCAGCAATTGATAGGGCATCTGAAAAAGAAGAAAAAGAAGGAGGAATTGCCAAGCATTTAGAAGAATTACAAGAATTAAGTCTTTTTTATAGACAAGTAAATTTTGTTGAAAAAGAAAAAGAGGAAGGGAATGAAAAAGAAGAAGAGCTAAAAATAGATTTTTTAAAAGAAGAAGACATGGATTTAGAATATTTGATTCCGGAAGTTCAAGAGATAATTAGAGGGAATATTTCTAGATTTAATAAAGCTGCTTTAAAATTTAGCCAAATACCCAAGCACTGGCAGAATGAATATTCTGATAAAAAAAATTATATAAAATATCGTAAGGCTCTTTCTGAATATAGAAGCATTAAAGAGATCTTGTCTTGTGACTTATTAAAATTTCAAGCTTCTTCTAAATCCAGCCAAGCTTTTCTTCATGCCGATTATCAAGTTAATGTTATGCAATTTCTAACTGCTAACCCTGAGCTAGAAAAAGAATGG
>CAZIWS010000087.1:0-2584 GCA_964543175.1 uncultured Candidatus Saccharibacteria bacterium | reverse complement strand
CCTATTTAGTGGTCGATATCCTTTTAATTTAAAGGGAAAAATTTGCGGCAAATTTTATTTTAGTTTTTAGAAATTAAAATAAATAAGCCGTTTTTTTATTTTTAAAGTAAAAAAAATATGTTAAAAAAAGAAACAAAAGAAAAAATGCTTAAAGAGCTAGATAAAGAAATAACAAATGCAAAATCTGTAGTTTTTGTTAATTTTCATGGCCTTAAAGCAGGAGATGAAACAATTCTCCGAAGAGATTTTAGAAATCAAGGGGTTAATTATAAAGTTTACCGAAAAACTTTATTAAAAAGAGGATTAGAAGGTAAAGCATTAGGTACTCTGCCAGAACTTTCCGGAGAAGTTGCTTTAGCCTATGGAGATGATTTAATTTCTCCAGCCCGAGAAGTTTATAATTTTCAAAAAAGTTATAAAGGCCTATTAAATATTTTAGGTGGAATTTTTGAAGGAAAATTTATGGATAGTGTATCAATGAATGAAATTGCTATGATTCCTTCTAGAGAAGTTCTTTATGCTAAATTTATGTATGTTATAAATTCACCAATTCAACGTTTTGTTATTGCTCTTTCTGAGATAGCAAAAAGTAAATAAAAAAATTATAAAGTTATTTAGCATAGTCAGCTAAATTTTATAAATTTTAAAAATTAGAAATTTTTTAATTAAATTAATTATGTCAGATAAATTTAAAGATATTATTGCTCAAATTGAAACAATGTCAGTTTTAGAACTTCATGAGCTTGTTAAAACCTTAGAAGAAAAATTTGGAGTTTCTGCTACAGCAGTAGCATCAGCTGGTCCTGCTACAGGTGCAGTTGAAGAAGAAAAAGATTCCTATACTGTTGTTCTTTCAGCTGTGGGAGAACAAAAAATTGCTGTTATGAAAGTTGTTAAAGATGTTTTAGCTCTTGGTCTTAAAGAAGCTAAAGACTTAGTTGATGGCGCACCAGCAACCTTAAAAGAAGGAATGAAAAAAGCAGAAGCAGAAGAATTAAAGAAAAAAATAGAAGAAGCTGGAGGAAAAATCGAGCTAAAGTAATCTTTAGCGAGATCCTGAGCTTACTTGCAGTGAGCTTGTCGAATCTGTCGAAGGATAAGAACTAAGGTAGAAAATACACAGGCCTAACCTGTGTATTTTTATTTGTATTTTTTAAAAAAAGTTATATAATATTTAAATGGAAATTTTAGGAAAAATATTAGGAAATCAGGCTCGTATAAAAATAATGAGGCTTTTTCTTTTAAATAAAGGCCAAAGTTTTTTAAATAAAGAAATTGTTAAAAGAAGCAGGGTAAATGCTGGTGTTGCTCGTCGGGAAATTAATTTACTTTCTTCTGTTAAATTTATAAAAAGAAAAGGAAAAGACTGGACATTTGATCCTAATTTTAAATATGCTTTTGAATTTGAAAGACTCTTGGTAAGTTCTGATACAATTGATCGAAACACTATTGTAAATAATTTCAAAAAAGCTGGAAAAATTAAATTTTTATTGCTTTCAGGTGTTTTTATAAAAAACAGAGATAATCGAGTAGATATTTTAGTGGTGGGTGATAAATTAAAAAGAAGCAAAATTGAAGAAGAAATAAAGAAATTAGAAGCAGAAATAGGAACTGAAATTGTTTATGCTCTTTTTGAAACTCCTGAATTTAATTATCGTTTAAATATGTATGATAAATTAGTTAGAGATATCTTAGATTTTCCTCATGAAGTTATTTTTAAATCTAAAGAATTATCTCAAGCCTTAATTTCTTCAGTTAGAAATATTAAATCCTAAGCTTTTTTAGGTTATCCACATTTTATTTAAAAAAGTGGTTATTATTGTTATAATAGTTATATTACTTTATAAGGTCGAAACTTAAAAAGTTTTTTTATTAGTTTAATTTTATTAAATTATATTATGAGTAGTAACATTTGGCTTTCATGGGGTGATGTTTTTAATGCTTCACTTCAAGATTTATGGTGGGGTTTTGTTCAATTTGCTCCTAAACTTATTATCGCAATTATCTTTTTTATTGTTGGTTGGGTTTTAGGTTCTCTTTTGGCAAAAGCATTTGAACAAGTTATTAATGCTTTAAAAGTTGATAAACTTTTTAGTTCTATTGGAGGAGAAGATTTATTTAGAAAAGCAGGAATGAAATTAAATTCAGGCTATTTTATCGGACAAGTTGTTAAATGGTTTGTTATTATTGTTTTCCTATTGCCTTCACTTAACTTAGTGGGCTTAAATTATATTTCTTCTTTCTTAAAAGATGATGTTCTTGGATTTTTGCCTAGAGTAATTGTGGCAGCATTTATTTTAATAATTGCAACAGTAGTTGCTGAGGCTCTTCAAAAAGCAGTTGTTGCTGGATCAAAAGCTTTAAGCCTTCGATCAGCTAATATGCTTGGAACAATCGTAAAATATATTGTTTGGGTTTTTGCTTTTATTATTGCTTTAGGTCAATTAGGAATTGCTCCTGCTTTCATGCAAATTCTTTTTGCTGGAATCATTGGAATGATGGCAATTGCTGGAGCTTTAGCTTTTGGCTTAGGTGCTAAAGATCATGCTTCTCGTTTAATTTCCAAAATAGGAGAAGATATGTC
>CAZIWS010000086.1:0-2600 GCA_964543175.1 uncultured Candidatus Saccharibacteria bacterium | reverse complement strand
TTTCATAAATATCAGCATCTACTGTTAAGAATAAACTAACTCTTTTTTTCTTTTCTTTTTTCATATTTTTATAACTTTTTTAATAAGTTTGTGTAATCCTTATTTATTACAAATAAGAAATCATATCCTGATTTTTGTGTAAATTCTTCTTTCAATTTGTTTTTTGCTATATCATTTTGATATGTCCATTCACTTTTTATTTCTACTATTAAATTTTTGTCTTTAATAAAAAAATCTGAAAAATAATAGTGTTTGACGTTTTCTATAAAATACTCAATTCTTTTACCTTTTGTGACTATTATATTTCTATTAAAACAAAAATCTAAAAAATGTTTTTCATAACTACTTCTATAGTAGAGTCCAGTGTTTTCATGTAATTTAATTAAAAAACAATTTTTTTGATTTTTACTAAATATCTTTTCATTATGCATCGGATGTTCTGTGCCATATTTTAGATATGAAGTTTTTTTCTTTTTTTCTTTGATATCCTTATTTTGATTTGGATTCTCACATCCGTATTTTTTTAAATTTGTATTTTTAATTTTTTCTTTTATTTTGGTAGATTGAAATGTATTCTCACATCCATATCTCTCGATATTAGTAGTTTTTATTTTTTCTTGAATTTCTAGTAAAATGGCAGGATTATCAACACCATATCTGTCAATATTAGTTTGCTTGAATTTTTTTCTTGAGCATTTACCTTGACAAGAATAATAACCATATTGTTTAATATTTCTGAGATAATGCCTATATTCTATATAATGTTCTTTTCTACAAATATCACAAAGAACTCTTACTCTGAAGGTTGATGATTCTGGTAAATCATCAACCTTTATCATTATATCGGTATCATCAACAATATCATATCCCTTCTCTCTAAACAAATTCTTATTTTTAGAATTTTTAAAGATGTGAATTTTAACAAAGCTATCTAATATCATAAAAATTGGTTTTTTATTATATATAAATAATAAAAAACCAATTTTTTCTAATTTACCTAATTTACCTAATTTACCTAATTTATCTGTTTTTTAGTAATTAAAAATTCTGATACAAGATTCTTCTAATCCACAAACTCTGAAATAGTTATTTATATAAGAAATGATATTTTCACTTCCAGCAGGATTAAAAGAATGAACATAAATTTGAGGAAGAGGTATATTAGTATCCATACTAAGATTAACTAAAAATTTAGCTGCATCCATACCCGTTTTTTCTTTGATATTATTATAATTAATAATACCGCCACCATTGATAAGTTCTTTCATAGCACTATCATCAAGATCGTGATCTAATGAAATCAAATCAATGTTTTGTAAGCCAATTTCATTAATTTTTTCAACGAATTTTTGGTAAGTACGAACTATAATCCAATTTTTTTCTGCTGGAGTTCGACAATCATCTAAGTATATTCTATATTTCATTCTATTTCAGTTATTTTTCCATAATTATCAACACACCATTTATAAGCACCATCAAATGAATCACTTTCATCAAAATAGTTCCAATCTTCTATATATGCTTCGCCACTTTCATATGGATCGTGCCAAATCGTGTAGATTTTTTTACCTGTCATTTTTGGAACGTTTTTACTGTATTTCACTTCATCAGTCTCTTGTATGCACAAACCCTCATCTGGTGATTTATCAATTAAAAAAATCCATTCTTTTATAGTTTTCATTATATTATGTTTTAATTTACAAATATAATAAAAAATGAGGAAATTTCCTCATTTTATTTTTTCTATTTTTTCTATTTTCTTTTTTCTTGATTCTTTTATATCTAAATAAAATATAGTAAGAGTAATATAACCCATTTCATTTTGAGATTGTTCCATTTTTACTATTTCAAAATTATCAGATTCTAACCATTTATTGACTGCTAGTTCAAGGTTATCTTTAAATTCATTTATAACCTTACATTTCATTTTAATTGTAATTTTCTTCTATATATTATAGTATAGAAGTCCTTACTTAGTTTTTAGAATAATTTCAAAAAATTGTACAAAATTGAAAAATTTTCTATTGATTCTATTATTTTATTGTAAAAATCATCCAAATTGTTTTGAACTTTTATTTTTGGTTTTGCCAACTTAGTTTGAATAATGACATTGTTCCTTCTTTCATAATCTGGGTGACACCCAACAATTATTTTTTTACCAGATTTTAGATGTGAACCATATTCGAATAGTGTTATAGGATTCATTGAACCATAAGAGAACCAAAAGGCAATTATGTCTGAGTTGCCTAATTTTTCGTATTCCCATTTTACTTGAGGTTCTTCTTCGGGTTTCTCTTTACACCTTGGATTAAAAACAACAACATTATTATATTCCAATCTTCTATCATGTAAAAGTCTATTGCAAATGTCTTCTTGCCAATTAGGACAATTACTTATTCCACCAGCAAGAAAAATCTTAATAATATCAGCTTGAAATAATCCAAATTTAAATTCATTTGGTGATTGAATGATTGTTACCATATAGTTTTAATTTTTATTTTTTACAAAATATATAGAAAAATACTAAGAGCTAGTTTTAAATTATATATAAAATAAAATTAAATATGGAAATTCAAATTCAAATAGAAAAAAATCTTGTA
>CAZIWS010000085.1:264-2698 GCA_964543175.1 uncultured Candidatus Saccharibacteria bacterium | reverse complement strand
TTTAGTTTAAGGAGTGCAACCTATTTATAATTCTTAAATATGGGGATTGTAAAAAAGAATGTAGTTCCTTCATTTTCTTTACTTTCAAACCATATTTTTCCTTGATGTTTTTCGACTATTTGTTTGCTGGTAAAAAGACCAATACCGGAACCGATTATTTCTTTTTTTTGTGCTCCAGGGTCTCGATAAAATTTTTCAAATATTTGTTTTTTTCCTTCTTCTGAAATACCTATTCCTGAATCTTTTATTGATATTTGAATTTCTTTTTCTTTTTCTCTTAAGGCAATAAAAATTTTTCCATGCATCTTGCTATATTTAATAGAATTTTCTAGTAAATTTTGAAAAACTATTCTTATTTTTTCTTTATCTGCTCGAACAGCAGGAATTTTTTTTTCTGGTTTTAAGAAAATTATTTCTATTCCCTGAACACGAGATTCTCCTGAAAAATCAAAAATACAATTTTCAATTAACTCAATCATATTTATTTCACCAAAAACATATTCTTTTCCGTTAATATTTTCTGTTTTGTTTAACAATAAAAGTTCACTAGCAACATTAATTGCTCTCTCATTTCCTTCATATGCTTTTTTAAATAAATTTTCTTGTTCAGCAGTTAGTTTGCCTAAATCTCCATCTAAAAACATTTTAATGATCCATTTTAAAGCTGAAAGGGAAGTTCTGATTTGATGAACTCCTATTGAAACTATATCTGTTTTAGTTGCATATAATTTTTTTAATTTTTTATTTTCTTCAATTAAATTATTCTTATCTTCTTCCATTTTTTAATTATATCATAAATTTCTAAAATTTTATGATATAAAACTGATATTAATATTTTTTGATTTATGAAGCTGAATGTAAGGTTTCAAAAATGGAAACCAAAGAGAAATAGATAGTTTTTAGGGTTGACTAAATATTATAGTGGGTATATACTCATAATAGATAGTAGATATTTGGTCGAGCTATCTATTAAAAACTAATAAATGATATAAATATTATGCCTAATTTAGATAGAACAGGGCCAGTGGGCCAAGGACCAAGAACTGGTCGTGGAATGGGAAGAGGATGTTGTGGTGGGTATGGAAGGGGTTTCGGATTTAGAAGATTTTTCTCTTCTAAGAACGATTTACTTACATTAGAAGAAAAAGAGAAAATGCTTGTTGAAGAATTAGATGCTGTTCGTGAAGAAAAGGCGTCTTTAATAAATAAGGATAAATAGTACAAACCGACTTATTTGTACAAATAAGTCGGTTTATGAGATTTATATTTTATTAATTATTTAATTATATATACAAATAAAACTAGAGACTTAAGAAAAATTTTACAATTATATATAATAATAACATGCCAAGACCACAAAATTGTTTTTGCAAAAATATAAAATTTAAACCAAATGTAGTTTATTTTAAACCACAAGGTGTTCCTATGCGAGATTTAGAAATAGTTGAGATTTCAATAGAAGAGATAGAAGCATACCGTCTTCGTCATGTAGAGAAATTAGAACAGATACAAGCAGGAGAAAAAATGAATACATCTACTAGTACTTATCAAAGAATTCTCTATTCTGCGTATGATAAAATAGGAAATGCTTTAATAAATGGGAAGGCTATTAAAATCATTAAGCATAAATAATATTATTAATTAATATATAAATTATATGAAAATATTAAAATTTGGTGCAGTTTGGTGTTCGGGTTGCTTGGTTATGAAGCCGAGGTGGAAAGAAATTGAAGGAGAACTGCCTTCACTTCAAACTCAATATTTTGATTTTGATGTTAATAAAGACATGGTAGAAAAATATAAAATAGATGAATCTTTACCTGTATTTATTTTTTTAGACAAAGAAGGCCATGAATTTTTAAGATTAAATGGTGAAGTAGAAAAAGATGAATTACTAGAAGTAATTAATAAAAATAAAGATAGATAATATGAGAAAGATTTTTGTTATTTTAAGTTTGGCTGTTTTTATTTTTTTGGGAGCTTTTTCTGTATCTCTTGCTTTAAATAAAGTAGATGCATACCTATTCTATGGAAATGGATGCCCTCATTGTATTAAAGAAATTAAGTTTTTTGAGAGTATTAAAGATAAGTACCCAGATTTAAATTTTACTAGTTATGAAGTTTATTATAGTCAAGAAAATTCTCTTTTAATGCAAAAAGTAGTTAACTATTTAGGCGCTGAAGGAGGAGGTGTTCCATTTTTAATTGTTGGTGATAAGTATTTTGTTGGATATGGAGAAGAGTCATCTCCTGTAGAAATAGAAAGCAGAATCAACGAATGTCTTATAAGTAAATGCCCGAATAATGTTGGTGGCATATTGGGGTTTAAAAATGAAGAAGTTACTCCTTTGACACAAGAAGAAATTATTAATATAGAAATTTCTGATACAAACGTAATTTCTTTACCTTCATCCCATTCAACTTCGATAAATCT
>CAZIWS010000085.1:0-254 GCA_964543175.1 uncultured Candidatus Saccharibacteria bacterium | reverse complement strand
AAATAATTAAATTACCATTTTTAGGTAATACTAATATATATAAATTATCACTACCTGTTCTCGCTATATTAATGGGATTACTAGACGGCTTTAACCCTTGCGCTATGTGGATTCTTCTTTTCTTGATAAGTCTTCTTTTGGGCATGAATAATAGAAAAAGAATGTGGACACTTGGGGTCGCTTTTATTGTTTCTTCTGCTTTTGTTTATTTTGTTTTTATGTCAGCTTGGCTTAATTTAGTTCTATTTTTGGGA
>CAZIWS010000084.1:2537-2794 GCA_964543175.1 uncultured Candidatus Saccharibacteria bacterium | reverse complement strand
GGGCGAGCAGGACGACAAGACCCCGCCGCTGGGTACGATCAGCGGCAGTCACGGAATGTTCCATTTCCAGCGTTCGTTCGGCAACGTCGAGATCTCCAACGCGTCGAGCCGCGACCTGCAGATCAACGGCATCACGGCCTTTTCTGCGGCCGATCCGAGCAAAAAGGAAATCACGATCAACGTAGAGAAGGACAAGGACTTGTCCTTCGACGTGTCCAGCGTTGCGGCGACGGCGATCGACATCGAGAATACCCATC
>CAZIWS010000084.1:0-2492 GCA_964543175.1 uncultured Candidatus Saccharibacteria bacterium | reverse complement strand
GTCATCGACAATCCGATCGGGACGACGACGATCACCAACGCCAGCGGCGATATCGTGGCCACCGGCAGTGCGGCGATCGTGCGGACAAACGCGCTGACGATGACGGCTGCGGTCGGCAATATCGGCGCGACGGGCGGGGTGGTCGGCGATCATCGGGTGAACGTCCAGCTGGTGCAGAGCCAGGGCCGCCCGACCGCGCTGCAGGCCCGCGCCGCCGGGGACAACGCGCTGAGCATCCAAGGGCTGTTGCGCGATCCGGCCGTGGCGGACTTCCGCCCGCGGGTCGACCTGGTCGCGGCGGGCGGCGAGGTGGACCTGCTGTTGCTGGCCGGAATCTTGCAGACCACCTCCGGCAGCACGGCCGCAGGCGTGCGGGTGGAAGAAACGGCCCGCGTCTCGCCGAAAGCCGAAAACTCTCCGGCCATTCCGGTGCCGCCCGCTTCGGCCCCCTCGCCCCCGCGGACCACCACGGTGACCAGCCATTGGCCGTTGGACACCGGCCCGACACCCGGCAGCGTTCTGGGGATGTACGGCAGCGGCAGCACCACAATTCCCACGACGTACGAATTCACCGGGACGTTCAGCGGCGGGACGCGACGCGTGCAAGCGGGAGCGGACATCACGTTCCAAGGCTGCGCAACCGGCGGCTGCGGCGGGGCGACCAGCGAGGTCAGCCTGCTGGGCAACGTGGTGCTGGCCAGCTTGACCGACGGCCTGCTGCACGCCAATACCAACGGCTCGATCGACTTGACCGCCGTCGTGGCCGAAACCGCCAATCGCGCCAAAACGGCCTTTCTGGCCAACATGAGCCACGAAATCCGCACTCCCATGAACGCCATCATCGGCATGGCCGATTTGCTCTGGGATTCCCAACTCACAGCGGAGCAGCGCGAGTACGTCCAGATTTTTCGTTCCGCCGGGGAAAATCTTCTCATTCTCATCAACGACATTCTGGATCTTTCCAAGGTCGAATCGGGACAGTTGGTTCTTGAAAACATACCCTATGACCTGTTTGATATCGTTGACAAGACCTGCGAGGTCATAGCATTGCGCGCCCACGGCAAGAATCTAGAACTTCTCTGTCATATCAATCCCGATGTCCCTCAATATATCATGGGAGATCCCACCAGGCTTCGTCAGGTTCTTATGAATCTTCTGGGAAATGCCGTCAAATTTACCGAAAAAGGTGAAATCGCCCTGACAGTGCTCTCTCTCCCTCAGGATGTTTCGGAGAAGACGCCGCGATTTCTGGAATTTTCTATTCGGGATACGGGAATCGGTATTCCCGCCGACAAGCTTAATATCGTCTTTGAAAAGTTCACCCAGTCCGATAATTCCATCACGAGGAAATACGAGGGCTCGGGTTTGGGTCTGACCATTTCCAAACAATTCATCGAACTGATGGGCGGAAAAATCCGGGTAGAAAGCCGACAGGGAGAAGGCTGTACATTCTTCTTCACCATCCCGCTGGAAGAGGCGCCGCCGGAGAAAAATCAAAAGCCGGCTTTCGGGCAGGAGGTAGACTTACAGGGAGTGAATGTCCTCATCGTTGACGACAACGCCACCAACCGGTTGATCCTCCGGGAGACCCTTTCGCTGTGGGGATGCATCGTCACTGAAGCATCGGGAGGCGCGGCAGGTTTGAAGGAACTGGAAAAAGCGAAGGAAACAGGACATCCCTTCCGTATTGCCATTCTGGACAGTCAGATGCCGGAAATGGATGGTCTCACCCTTGCGCGGAAAATTCGCGGTAAACCGGAATTCGTTGCCTTGAGCATATTGATGCTCACTTCAGAAAGGCGCAGTAGAGACCGCATCAAAGCCAAAGCCGCAGACATTACGGGATATCTGATCAAACCGGTGAAAAGAGACGCTCTGAGAAATGCCCTCCGGGTGGCCATGTGCAGAGAGGAAAGCCTTCGTAAACCCCAGAAGCCTCCGGAGGAGTTTCCTGCGGAAGACCTCCGTCCTCTGCGCATCCTGCTGGTCGAAGATTCCGAAGACAATCGTTTTCTTGTGCAGGCTTATCTGAAAAGCACCAGATATCTGATCGACACGGCGGAAAACGGTCAGGTTGCCGTCGAAAAATTCCTGTCCAATGTTTACGATCTCATCCTCATGGACGTGCAAATGCCCGTGATGGACGGCTATATGGCCACGCGGGAAATCCGCCGCATAGAGCGTGAGGAGGGACGCAAGCCCTCGCCTATTGTCGCCCTGACCGCCCACGCCCTCAAGGAAGACAAGGAAAAGAGTCTCGAAATAGGCTTCGATGACTATCTGACGAAACCCATCCGCAAACCGGTCCTTTTGGAGGCTATACAGAAAATTACCTCGAAAGAGAAAGATGAATAACCAATATCGGATTGCCCATTACGAAATGTCCAATGATGAAAGAGAAACGAAAACCTGGATATTAAAACAGAAAGCGAAAAACATGACCGGATAAGGAGGTATTGCAGATATGGAAGAAAATCAGTCGGGGAAAATAC
>CAZIWS010000083.1:0-2860 GCA_964543175.1 uncultured Candidatus Saccharibacteria bacterium | reverse complement strand
TTTCTTAAAACTAGTGATATCTTTAATATCAAAATAATAACTCAAACAAAGGACATAAAAATGAATTACACAAACATAACTAAAAAATCAAAAAATATCTTCACAGCGAACATTGAAATAAACGGTAAAGTTTACTTCGGTAAGTTTTATAATCAAATAGGAACAACATTTCTTGACGCTAAGAAATTAAAAATTGGTTTTTTTGGAATTTGTGTTAATGATATAGAAAACAATCTAGAATTTCTTGTAAACGCAAAAGCTTTGGTTGAAGCAAAATAATAACTACTTCCATTTATAAAGTATTGAAAGTTACGCTCATAACGTTATTAAAAGTAAATATTATATATTAAAGAAGACCAGAAGACTAAAAGAAGATACAGAAGACTAGTTGTTAGCAAGTAACCAACCAGAAGACAACCTATAATCCTTATAGTCCCTTAGAACCCATACATAATTCATAGAATGACTTCTATCACATTTAGATACACTAACTCATATGTAACTATGGATAAAGACCAGAAGACGATATATGGCACTCTAAATGATTAATTGAATAAACTATAAAAATACAGAAGACTAAGAAGATAAATAAAGAATATAGATTAATAATACACAAAAAAATTGCAAATGTAAATAATAAATTATAAAATATTTACATTTTTCAGTATTTTTTTTATTCGTTGTTTTTATAAAAAGGATATATATCTATAACAACACTTAACTAAAAAGGAATGATTCAATGAAAACAATTCAACTTTACAAAAACAGAAACGAATTAAGCAATTTATTTACAATTATAGATGACGACATTTACGAACAATTAAAACATGAGAAACTTTATCTTGCAGAATTTAAGGACAATGAAGGCCAAGTGATTCGTCGTTATGTTGAATTCTGTTCGAAAAATCGCACAGGGATTGCAAAATACACTTACTTGCATAGGTTCATCATGAAGCATAGTGGCTATGTTATTGATAAAAAAGAAATAGATCACATCAATGGCAATGGTCTCGACAACAGAATTAAAAATATGCGTGTCTCAGACAAGTCGCAAAATTGCTCAAATCGTCCAGCAAACAATGGGCATAAACACAAAAATGTTTATGAACAAAAAAACTCAAAGGGTGAAAGTGTCTATCAAGTAATAATAATGAGAAATAGAAAATATTATTCATGGTTCTCAACAAAGTCATTACTGGAAGCAATAATTTTTGCAAATATGAAAAGGAAAGAACTATTCGGCGAATATTCGCATGTTGAATATATAGAAGGCTTTAGCGATGAAGATATATTAAAAACAACAGAAGTAGTGCTTAAAAAAATTGAACTCATAGAACAAAAAAAATTAGAGAAAATGCAAAAAAAATTAAATAAAAATGGCAAAAACTAAAAATCTAATGATATCTATAATATAACTAATTTAATAACTTTTCAAAGGAACAAAAAAAATGTCAAACGATTTAGACTCTGAATTATCTAAAAAAACTACACAAAAGAAACTTAAATTTAGAAGAAAAGTTCCAAATAGAATTTACACATTAGATGTTTGTGGAACTGAAGTTCAAACAATACAAGATGTTAATGGTAAAAAATATGTAGTTATTAGAAGAATATGTAAAAATTTAAATTTAACATTTTCAACACAATTACAAAAAATTAAAATAAATTTCACGTGTGTTCATATGAACACAACTGGTTATGATGGTAAAAATTATGATAATATTGCTTGTTTACCAGTTGAACAATATGAAAAATGGTTAAGTGAAATTAATGTTAAGAAAGTAAAACCAGAAGCAAGAGAACTTTTATCTAAATATCAAGATATATCGTCTAAAGCTTTACATGATTTCTGGACAAAAGGAATTGCAGTAGCTACTGTAGAAGAATTAGAGGTATATAAAAAATTAAACTCAATAGTTATTGAAAACAAAATAATAACTGAAGAAAATAGAAGTTTAAAAGAAGAAGTAAAAAATTTAAAAGAAGATAACAATTGTTTGGAAGAGGAAATTGATGAATTAGAAGAGGAAGTTGGAGTTTTAAAAAATAAAAGTTCTTGGGGTTGGGCTGCAAGAAATTCAATGAAGAAAAAATTATTAGTAGAATTTTATGAACTTAAAGATAAATTAAATAAAATTTATGAAGTATTAAAATAAACAAAGAAGAAATTAATAAAGGTGGCATAAGATGTTAAAAAAAGAAGATGTTTTAAAAAACTGTAAGACTAAAGAAGATTTAAAATACAAAATAAGTATTTTAGTTGATATGTATAACAATTTATTAAATGAGTGTTGTGTCAAAATTAATATAGACAATAAAAAAGACTTATCAAAAGAACAATTGTACAAGAAATTATTTATAGAATTATTAAGAAGATATTATGAATTTACTACAGAAGCTGATATTTTTTATCATCTAAATCAAGGTGATGGTGATTTGGACTTAGTTTGTGAAACAATTGACAATTCAAGAATTGAGAAATTTACAACACCATTTTTCTTTAATTTTAAAACAATTGATATAGAAGAAGAAAATGTAGAAATTAATGGTGAAATTCATAATAAAGTTATAGTTGGTCATAAGTGTTTATATATAAATGACATAGATGAAACACTGAATAAACTTGACTTAAATAAATTATTCGAAGAAGATAAATCTTAAGAATAAAAAAAGCATCAGAAAATGAACGTAACGAATTGTACAACGATAATAATAATAATAATTAAAAATTGTTTTCTAAACCTTTTATAAGCAAATCTATATTTAATAGTTAATTAATTCTATATATTTTTAAGGGAATAATTATAAAATGAGTAAATTTTTTAAAAATCTAAAAAAATCATTAACTAGCACTAAACGA
>CAZIWS010000082.1:0-2864 GCA_964543175.1 uncultured Candidatus Saccharibacteria bacterium | reverse complement strand
ACAGGGAGAAAAAACCTCCATATTAGGAATAACTCTCATTAAAGCAATATCCTCCAATGCCTGATGAGAACCTCCATCAGCTCCAACAGAAATTCCAGCATGACTTCCAATAATTTTTACAGGTTGATTATTGTAAGCAATAGTGGTTCTTATTTGTTCCCAATTTCTACCGGGAGAAAAAACAGCATAGGAAGCACAAAAAGGTATTTTATTCATTGAAGCCAAGCCACTAGCAACTGTTACTAAATTTTGTTCAGCTACTCCAATTTGAATAAATCTATCAGGAAATTTTTGAGCAAAAAAATTCATTTGAGTACTTTCGGTTAAATCAGCACACAAAGCAATTATATTTTTATTTTCTTCTCCTGCTTGTAAAAGACCCTTACCAAATCCTTCACGATTAGAAATTTTTTCTATTTCTTGATTAAAAATTTTTGTATTTAATTTTAATTTTGGATTTAACATAAATTAAATAATTTTATTAATTTCTAATTCCCTTATTGCTTCTTGTGCTTCTTTTTTATTTGGAGCTTTGCCGTGCCATTTATAATCATTTTCCCATTTTTTTACTCCCTTACCTGGAATATTTTTTGCAATAATTACTATAGGTTTATTTTTATTTTCCTTAGCTTCATTAATTATTTCACTTAAAGAATAAAAATTATGACCGTCAACTTCTAGGACTCTCCAATTAAAAGAAATAAATTTTTGAGCTAATGGTTCAAGAGGCATAACTTCTTCTGTTTTTCCATCTATTTGAATATTATTTCTATCAATAATAGTAATTAAATTATTTAATTTATTTTTACTTGCTAACATTATGGCCTCCCAGGTATTTCCTTCATTTAATTCTCCGTCAGAAATAAAACAATAAATAAATCTTTCTTTCTTTTTATCTATTTTGTCAGCCAAAGCCATGCCAACGGCCTGAGAAAGTCCTGAACCAAGGGGGCCTGATGAAATTTCAGTTATGGGAAAATATTCTCTATGAGGATGGCCCTGCAACCTAGAATTAAATTTTCTTAAAGTTTCTAATTCTTCAATTAAAAAATAGCCTGCATGAGCCATAGTAGCATAAAGAGCCGGACAAATATGACCATTAGATAAAACTAAAATATCTCTATCAGGCCAAAAAGGATCTTTAGGATTATGTTTTAAAATATGAAAATAAAAAAAAGTAAATATATCTACCATTCCTAAAGAGCCAGCTGTGTGTCCACTCCCAGCTTCACTTAGCATTTTAATAATGCTTTGTCTAATTTCATTTGCTTTAATAGTTAATTCTTTTATTTTTTGTGCAGATAAAAATACCATTACCATAATTATAACAAAATAGATTTATAAATACTATAAATTTTCTAACTTATTTATAGTTTCTGCTATATCAAGAGACTCTAAAATTACAGAACCAGCAATAAGGCGATTAGCCCCAGCTTTTATTAATTTTTTCGCACTTTCAAAATTGACTCCCCCATCAACTGAAATAATTAAATCTGGAAATTCTTTTCTAAGTTTTTTTATTTGTTCTAAAACCCTTTCATCAAAATCTTGTCCTTGAAAACCAATTTTTTCTATTCCCATACACTGCACAAAATCTAAATGATTAATTAAATTAAAAATCTTTTCTACTTCTATTTCAATATTTATAGAAATTCCTATTTGAATTGAATCACGTATATATATATCAATACCTTCAATAAAATTTTTAAATTCTTCTAAGTCACCAATAGCTTTAATATGAAAAACAATTCTTTTAGGACTAAGTTTTGTATAAATATCAAAATTCTGGATGGCATCTGAAACCATTAAATCAAGTTCAAAATCAATATCTTCCCAAAATGGCATACCTTCTTCTTCATTTAAAATCGCTAAAAAATGAAAATCTAAATCATTCTCCAGAAAGGCCACGCTTTGAGTAGCTTTAGTTATGAATGGCCAAGTTTTATTATTTACAAAAATTCCATCACAAAAATCAATCTGTACTATGGGCACAATGCCACGCATGAGTGCAATTTTGTTTTTTAAATCTTCATAATTTTTTGGTAATATAGCTGGTATAATTTCAATCATAAATTAAGTTCTGGTGACTAGTTACTAGGTTCTAGTTTTTTTATTCTTCTAATATGTCTTTCTTCTTTTGAAAATTCTGTTTTTAAAAATAATTCAACAGCAAACTTAGCTTCGTCTTCAGTAATAAATCTAGACCCTAAAGATAATACATTAGCATTATTGTGTTCTCTAGCTAGTTTAATTATTTCAAAACTATCAACACTTTTTTGTCCACCAATATCAATATCCGAAACTGGTTCTTGTTGCCCATAAAAAACAATAGCTCTAATTCCTGTAATTTTATTTGCGCAAATTGCTTCACCTTGACCTGAACCACCTAAAATAATTCCTCTTCGCTCTTCTGTCTCAGAACCTTCAGCCACCGCTTCAGCTACTTTTTTTACATAATCTGGATAATCATCATCTTCTACAAAATTAAAAGCTCCAAAATCCTGAACTTTATAACCTAAGCCAAGTTCTTCTAAATACACCTTTAGTTTTTCTTTTAAATTAAAACCTGCATGATCTGTCCCTAAATATATTTTCATAGATTTTTATTTTACTGTTTCTCCAACTTTAATTACATGTTGAATAAGTGTATGGGTGTACCCCATTTCATTGTCATACCAACCAAGAACTTTTATTAAATTCCCCCCAACTACACGAGTCATATTTAAGTCAGCAATACAAGCATGACTTTCTCCTAAAATATCAGTTGAAACAATTGGGTCTTCTGTTACTGTAAATATTTTTTCCCAACGGGTATCTTTTGATGCATTTTTTAATATATTATTGACCTCTTCTAGATTAGTATC
>CAZIWS010000081.1:0-2869 GCA_964543175.1 uncultured Candidatus Saccharibacteria bacterium | reverse complement strand
ACCAGAAATAGCCCAAACTTTAATAGGATTTTCGATTTGAGGAATATATTTGGAATAAGAATATTTTTTATTTAAATAAAATTCTTTAAAAGCATTTAAAGCTGATTGTTTAGGAAAAACTGAAGCCTGTACTGTTAAATCTGGATTTAAAAATTTAGGGCCGATAATACCAATATTGTCTTTGTTTTTGAAATAATTTAATAAATCATTAATTGAATCGTCGATTAATTCTATGTCGGAATTCATAAAAAGAATATATTCATTTGAGGCTTTTTTAAAGCCAATATTATTTGCCTTAGAAAAACCTAAATTGGCATTGTTTTTTATTATTTTGACATTTTTTTCTTGTGAGAGAAGTTTGATTGTGTTATCTTCAGAACCATTGTCAACAATGATAATTTCTGGATTGTTGAGGAATTTATTAATGGTTTGAACACATTTTTGGGTAATTTTGGCAGTGTTCCAAGTGACGATAATGATAGAAAGTTTCATAAATTAAATTTTCTTATTTCTAAATTTTATAATAAAAACTAGCCAAATTATTAAAGTAGAACCAAAAATATAGAAACCATAAATAAAGCTTTTGGGTTGATAGATAAATTTAATAGAACTTTCACCTTTGGGAATATTTATTTGACGATAAGTGTTTAAATATTTATTAATGGGTACTTCGGTGTTGTTAATAAAAGCGTGCCAACCAGGATACCAAGTATCTCTTAAAATTAAAATAGAATTTTCTTCTATAGTATTTGCTTTAAAAGAAATTTTATTGGCGGAATAATTAATATTCTCGATTAATCCTTGATTGTTTTGATTTTTTATTTCAATTCTGGGTTTAATTTTTTGATTTTCTAAAACAACAACACTGCCATATTCATAAACTTTTTTCCAATCCTTCAAATTAATATTTGGGTTTAAATGATCACCATCGGGAGAAATTTTATCAATATCTCCATCTTTTTTATATTTCAAAGCCAATAAATATTTGACATTAGTTTCTCCTAAATTTTGAGCATCATATTTGTCTATTTCTGAATATCTGGAAACACCGGGTTTTTTGGATTTATTTAAAAATTCATCATAAAAATATGCATAGGAATAAAGAGCCATAGGATCATAACCGGAAGTACTTGATAGATTATAAGCCATCCAGGTGTTTGAAGTTAAGAGTGGACCTTTTTCTTTTTCAATTCTAAAAAGCCCTGTTTGGTTTTGTAAAAACGTAGTTATGTTTGTTTTTGGATACAAATATTCTTTGTTTGTAAAAGGAGTAAATTTCCAACCAAATCTAAATAGATCAAAAATAACAATAAACAAAATTAAAATTCTTTTTAAATTTAAATTTTTAATGAAAGCTAAAATAAAAACGATGGAGCAAGAAAAAACTATTGGCAAAAATAAATTTCTAAGTGAAACCAAATAGTCTTTTTGTAGGTTAGGATAAGTGAAGGTTTTATAACAAATAAAAGTAAAAACTGTGATTAAAAAGAGAAATAAAAAATAGCCCCAATAATAGCGAATGGTATTTTTAAGATTATGAATGGAAATTTTTTCGATAAAATTAGCAATTAAAACAGCTAAACAAAAAGAAAAAATAAAAATAATTCTTCCGGCGGCACTGGTAGATAAACCCGGAAAATTGGTGATGTAAATTATTTTTCCAAGAAAAGTGTTAAAAACCAACAATATAGTTACTATAGTAGAAATTAAAAAGAATTTTTCATCTTTTAACTTTTTTAAATTAAAAAGTGAAAATACTAAGGCAAAAACAGCCAATATTCCAACATATATAACTGTTTCAAAATAATTAAATCCACCTCGGTAATTAAAAGTGGTGGGATTACCAAAATAATCTGGAGCAAAAAAAGTGACAATTTTATCGAGCGAAAGAAGACCGTAATTATATTCAGAAATATAATTTTCAGAAAATCTAATAGAGTTTTTACTTAATTCAAGAGTAGGAAATAATTGAATGGACATAAAGGCTAATCCAAATATTACAGAAATGGAATAAAATATAATTTTCTTATTACTATTTTCTTTCTGGTGAAACAGTTTCCAAAGAAAATAAAACCCTGAAAAAAAACAACCGTAAATTAAGGCTTGAAAACGTCCGGCGGTCATTAATAGAAAATAAAGAGGCGAAAGGAAAAGCAGATATTTTATTTTTTGGGTTTTAAAAAAACGCTCTATATTTAGAAAAATTAGCGGCAGCCAAATCATAGCAAAACCGGCTGAAACATATTGAGACCAAACTGTAGCAAAACCACAAAAACCATAAGAAATAGCGCCAATAATATTGGATAAATTATTTTTATATGTTTCTTTTAGAAAAAGAAACATAGCTACTGTGCTTAAAAAATACTGACAAAAAATCATAAGTGTCCAACCATAAATTGGTTTAAAAATTACCATTAATAAATTAAAAGGATTAAAAATACCACCAAAACCAGCTAAAAATGGATGTCCAGAATAAGAAAATTGATCCCAAAGAGGGAGATTTAATGATTTAAAAGAATCGGCAATAAAACTTTTGCTAAGATAAACACCAGAAAAAACATCTGAAATTAAGGGGTTTTTTATAGGAACATTAGTTAATAATCCTCCCCATTTGTAGTCTAGCCATGGATAATAAGCACCGACAAGCATATCTCCGGGAAAAGGAATTAATCCTTTTAGGATGGTTTGGTAAAAAAAGAGACAAGTAATTAAAAATATAAAAAAAATCGGAAAAATTTTCCCCGGAAACTTAATCATTCTTGAATTTGTTTAAAATTTCTTGGTCGGTAAGTTTTGAAAAAACAATTGGTGGGGCGGATTTTTTGATTTGTTTTTTGGCGGCACGGATAATTTTTATATAATTTGGGCC
>CAZIWS010000080.1:0-2913 GCA_964543175.1 uncultured Candidatus Saccharibacteria bacterium | reverse complement strand
CATGTCTTGAGGCGGTAAAAAGTGAGATCTTAAAAAAGAATTAATAAATCCCCAATCCATATATTTTTCTAAACCTTCAATGTTGGGAGCAAAACCACGAACAAAAGACCAAACTGTAAGAATTGTTAAAAATAAGACTTCTTCTAAAATTAGGATTTTATAATTTTTTTTTAAAAAATCGAAAAATAGAAGATAATTTTTGTTTTTATATAAACAGATGAAATCAACTAAAAGAAAAATAAATATTAAAAGATAAATTGAAAAAAGAGAAAAAGGTAAAATTTTTAAAACACCAAAGAGAAGGAGAAAAAAACTAATAATAATTGGAGTAAAAATTTTGGAAAAAATATAGGCTTTATCAAAAAACTTTTTGAAAGTTAAAAAAATTAAAGGAAAAGATACTAAACCTAATCCAAAAATAACAAACCACCACCAAATAATAAATTTAAAATCGGCCAACATAGACTACTTAATAAAAAAAATAAAATTGAAAATTGGTTGAATAAAATTGTTTAAGGATTGAGGGGGAATAATATCTTTTGATAGAAACCATAAAAGTAAGCCAATAATAACTCCACCAATAATATCAATTGGATAATGGAAACCAGCTAGGACTCTGAATGTAAGTAAAGGGATAGTTATGATTAAAAATAAGGGAGTTGGAATAACTTGAGTCGAAATAACAAATAATAAAAAATAAATCATTTTAATAGTGTGGCCTGATGGAAAGGATCCGGAATAATACCAAGAATTAACTAACCCATTAGGAGTAGTTGAACGATGAAGGAACATAGGACGAATCCAAATTTTTTGTTTCTTCAAATATCTTTCAATTATTTCAGCAATGAGAGTTACTAAAAAAAGACGACCAAAAAAATTAATATCATAACGAATAAGAAAATATGAAACTACAAAGAAAAACACCCAAATTGAATAATTGAAAATAATTAACCCTATTTCCCCAAAAACAGAATGATCAAATGCCTTTAGGTAATCTTTTTGAGGTTGCCAAAATAAAAAGGGGTGTTTTTGGAAATTTTTTAGATTCATAAAATAGTATCTAATTGTACAATATTAATCTTTAGTAAAGATAATGGTTTAAAGATGGTTATAATTTGTAAAAATTTTATTGTTTTTTATAAATTCTAATTGTGGGGTTATCAAAGACTGACCAAGTTTCTTCACCGTTTTCCGGATTTAAAAGAAAACTATTAAAAATAGAGAATTGTTTGATTAAAGAAAAGTCTGAATCGGGAGAAAATAAAATTTGATAATATTTCTGAGAATTAGGAAAATTTTTATTATTTTGGTTTTTGAAAACACGACGTGAAGGAATAAAAATATAATCACTGTTATTAACCAATGATATTAGTTTTGTTTGAGATTCTAAATTAGAATCTAATTTATAAAAATCAAAATTAGTAATATCAAAGTTGGAATTTTTGACTGGAAGATCGACTACGTTACCAGATTCAGAAAGAATTTTTGAATTAATAGGAATGTTTTTAAGCATCCAGTCTGAAGCTTGAATTCGAATATCTTGATAAAAATATTTTTGAAAAAAAACTAGCCCGGGGATAATTGAAATTAAAACTAAAACAAAAACAACTAAATTGTTTTTAAATTTAGAAATGAAAAAAGTAGCCAATAAAGGAAAGATAAAAAATATAGGCGACATAAAACGAGTCCATTTAACAAATAGTTGACCTTGATAAAGAAAAAAAATCAGAACAGAAAAAAAGATTATTTGGTTTTTGGTATTCTTAAAATCAATAAAAAATAAAGCGAACAAAGAAAAGAGTAAAACTGGTAAACCAATAGTGTAAGGAAATATTTTTTGGAATTGAAAAATATAAGGAGTACTATTTAAAAATTGACGAGTATAAAAAACAGCAATTTGGCCATTAGCAACACCTATTTCATATTTTGTGGCTGATAAAAATGAGTTAAAATCGATCAAATTAAAAGGCGAGAAAATAAAAGAAAAAATAAAAGTTAAGGATAAAAATAAAAGTAAAAGAAAAAATATTTTTATTTTTTTAGTTGATTTTTTGGATTGAAAAAACAAGGAAAATAAAATGGGTAAAATAAATATTAAAGCAGAAATTTTAGTAGCTAAACCAATTCCACTAATTAAAGCAGCTAAGACAATATATTGGTATTTTATTTTTTCAAGTAATTTTAAGGATAAGAAAATATTAATAGCTAGAATTAAAATTAAAATTGATTCAGTGGTACCAAAATGACTTAATTGAATAAGCCCTGGACAAAAAATTATTAATAAAATAAAAATTAATCTAGATTTTTGAGATTTAAATATTTTAAGTGAAATTAAATAAAAGAAAAAAACAGAAAGAGTAGAAAAAACAGCTGACCAAAAACGAAGAGTTAGTATGATAGTCGAAAAATCGTGTTTAGGAGTGGTAAAAAAAGTTAAAAATAAGGGAAATTGACCATAGGCAAAAAAATTAGGATTTAAATTTTTTGAATTCATCTGTAAAAGAGATGTGGCCATGTTGTTTTCATCAGGATGGAAAAAGTAACCATTTTCCCAGTCTAGGTTAAAAAAACGGGTAAAAATTAGAATTGAAACTAAAACAACAAAAACAACTTTGACAAAACTAGATGACATAAACAATAGTAATCATCATCAATCCCCATAGAAAAATGGAAAAAAGAAGTGGAATATCAGTAGCAATTACTTTTTCTGGACGCTCACCTTCTTGCATTTCAAAAATTATTTGACCATAACGCATAATGCCAAAAATTACTGGTAATAAAGTTACCATATACCATTTTCGACCTAAAGCATTAGGAAAATTTTCGAGTAAGAAATTATGAATTAAACCATCAAAAACAATTGGCTCTTCCATAAAAGTAAACATGGCATAAGTTATTAAAGTACAGACAGCA
>CAZIWS010000079.1:0-2932 GCA_964543175.1 uncultured Candidatus Saccharibacteria bacterium | reverse complement strand
CTAACTAAGGTATAGCACAATATAAAATATAAGACAAAATTTGATTTAAAATCATAAATTAGTAGAAATAAAAAATAAATGTTAGTATATAAAACATATGAATCAAATAGATGAAAAATGTCCAAAATGTGGTGCGGCTTTAGGAGAAATTACAGTAACAGCTACTGGAAGGAAATTACAGCGATGTAGTACTGGTTCTTGGAATCCTGAAACACATAAAAATGAAGGTTGTGAATATGTAAAATGGTTGGAAGTTGAACCTCAAGAATTAGATGAAAAATGCCCAAAATGTGGTGCTCCTTTAATATTACAAGTGACTCGATTTGGTAAAAAAATGAAAAAATGTAGTGCTGGTTCTTGGGACAAAGAAGCTAAAAAAGCAATTGGGTGTGATTATGTTGAATGGATAAATGGAACTTCAGAAAATTTAGACGAAAAATGCCCAAAATGTGGTGAAAAATTAGTTTTATTTACTACTGCTAATGGGAAAAGAATGAAAAAATGTTCAACATCTGGTTGGGACCGAGAAGCTAAAAAAGCAACTGGATGTGACTATGTTTTATGGTTGAAGGCAGGACAAACAGTTTCAGATAATGGTGAAGAATTTTTACCACCAGAAGAATAATTTGATTACATCCCTAAATAAGTTAGGAGTTTGAACATTAAGATAGCTGGCCAAAAAATTGATTTTCCTATTCCAATTAAAACCATCCCAAAACTAGTAGCGTGGGATAAAAAATAAAAAAGAGCTCCGATAACCCCTAAACCATAAATAGCACCGGAACTGCCGTTATTATGACAATTACATTTTCTATTAGTGTTTTTTTTAGGAAAACAACTATTTTCTTTATTTTCTTTTTTCATAATAATATTTTAACAAAAAATATTATAAATTATTTTTTAGGGTCTAATAAAGTTAACTAAAAATACTATTAAAAAGATACCAATTGAATTTAGAATAAAGGAAATAAAAGCAAATTTAAAAGTATTCATTTTTGAAAAACTGAATAAACTTATGCCAATTTCATCAGGAAGTGGTGAGGCGATAATTAAGGCTCCAATTAAAGGAAGTGTCCAATTAAAATATTTTGAATGGAATAGTTTTTTAAGATGATTTTTACGGTCAATATGACTATAAATATCTTTGATTTCGTTAGATAAATTATCTTTGATTAAATGAAAAATTAACAAATCACCGACTACTGCCCCAAGACCAGCAATTAACCCAATTTCAATTGGAGATAATGTTTTAGCTAAAAGAATAAGAACAAGACTGCTCGTAGCTGCAGTAAACATAGAAACAAAAAAAATTCCAGCAACAAAGGCCCCAAGATAACCAAAATTACCAAGATTAAGAATAAAAAAATGGAAAGACTCAATTTTGGAAATAAAAATAACTAAAATAATACTAAAAAACACAATAGTTAAATTTTTATATTTCCAACGAGGTCTTTTAGAAATAGCCATTAAATAATTTTACTTTATATATTTAGATAAATCTCTTAATATAAAAATTTATTTATACTTTTTTGGAAAAAAATCTAGAAATTGGTCTGGCAGCAAAAATTACCCAAACTATACATAAAATCCAAGGGTTGATGGATAAAACAAAAGTTCTAAAAGCAGACCAAATAGAAAATAAAAACATCATAAAAAACATTATTCCTAATTTAGTACAAGCCATATCCCAAATATCTAATTTTTTAATATTTTTGTTTAATTTACTTAACACATACCTCACCTCCTTTATCTATTACAATAAAATTGTATCACTTTTAATTAAGGCTAGTATTTAAAAAATGGAAAATAAATTTTACTTTCAACTAATCGATTTTAAGAGTTATTAGTATTAATAAATTATTGTTTATTTTATTGGGGGTAAATCCTTTACTAAAATTATTTGTTCAGCATCTTCTCTCCCTCTAATAGAAAGAGTTGCAAGATAACCATAAGCTCTTGCCTCATCTTCAGGGCTGGCTTTTAATAAAGCTTGTCGGGCTTCTTTAATTTTATCTAGAGTGTCTACCTCTATTTCCAGTGAGGGTAGATCATTAATTTCTAAAGACATATTAAAATAATTACTAATAATAAATAGCTAGGTATTGTATCTCTAAATAGAAGAATGATCAAACAAAGAGAAATTAGAAAGTGAGAGTTAATGATCCACTTCCAGAAACTCCAACTGCAGAGCCAGTCCCAGTAATAAAAATATTTTTTTGTTGTTGGTTAACTGTTCCAGAAAAATTTGCTGAAGCTGGGATAGGAATTAAAAAAGGATCACAACTACCAAAAGCTTTCCCAGTAATTACTCCACTATCCTTACCATCGTAAGAGCCAGTAATTTTACCACTGCAGTCTCCAGAAAAATCCCCAGAAACCACACCTCCCTCAAGAGGAAAATTAAAAGTAATATTTACATTGTAGTTCCCTTTACTAAAGGTACCATGGGCAATAATTGGGGTTTGGGTTTGATCAGATGTGGGGGTTGGAGTTGGTAAAACATTTTGTTTCTCCATATAGGCAATATAACCAAAATCAAAGGCAACAAGACCACCAATAAGGATAAGGAGAACAATGAATAAAATAAGTATCCCAGAAAAACCATTTTGGGTAAAATGAGATTGATTAAATCGCTTTAAACTTTTCAAGTAATTTATTTTTTTCATAAATTAATTTTACATAAAAAAATTTTTAAAATAACTGATTTAAATAATTATTTTTTTATGACTTTTTTAATATTAAACCCCTCAAAAGCTTTTAATAATTCCATTGGAACCATATAAACAATAGTGTTAGATTGATCTGATGACATATCATTTATAGATTGAAGAGTTCTTAAATGAAGAGCCCCTGGGACAAGACTAAGTTTTTTTGCAGCTTCTGATATATTTTTTGAAGCGGCAAGTTCACCTTCAGAATTAATAATAACAGC
>CAZIWS010000078.1:0-2945 GCA_964543175.1 uncultured Candidatus Saccharibacteria bacterium | reverse complement strand
TTCTCGCCCGCCCGCAAAAGCTACGAGGCAAGTATTCTTTTTTTATTTTTTGATTTGACATGATTTTGTAATTTGATATACTTAATATGATTATGGGCTTCGGCCTCTGAGAAATCCCCGCAAGGGGATTTCGTTGTTTATAGTAAGCCTTTTATCATTTTTGCTGTTTTTTCTAATAAAATTAAATAGTCGCCCTCTTTGATCATTCCAATTTTTCTAAAAAGTCTTTTAGAACTCTGGTCTTAAAAAGAACTCATGTTTTCCATCTATTTCAACTCCAACATTAATTCCAAAAATACACCACCAAACTTCACGTTCATAAAAAATTTTATTATCTTTTGTTTGATGTGTTTCTTTCTTTTTTATACTCCAACTTTCAAAATCTTTATGCATATTTATATTATATTATTTAAATTAAAAATTAATTCAAAATAAATACTCCATATATAAATTAAAACACAATTCCGCCTCCTAAACAAACGTTTTTATCATACAAAACTATTGATTGGCCAGAAGCAACCATTGTTGGTTTTTTAAAGATAATTTCTGCCTTTCGATTTTGCTCAGGGCTTTCAGCTTTATTTTTATTTATAATTTTTATTTTACAATCTAAATATTCTCCGTGATAACGAATCTGACAAGTGTATTTTTTATTTTCTTTTGGCTTTCCTGCTATCCAATTAATATTGGATATTTTAACTACTCCTCCTTTTTTAAGGGAAGTACTTGAAAAAAGAGAGAGATAATTTTTATCTTGCGAAACATATAAAATATTTTTTTTATTATCTTTTTTAACTATATAATAAGGACTATCATTGAAACTTTTTTTTGTAATGGTAAAACCATGTCTTTCACCTAAAGTATAAAACATAAAACCATCATGAAAACCAATTAATTCCCCTTTTAAATTTAATACCTTACCTTTTTTTTCTTTAATATAATGTTTCAAAAAATTTTTTAAATCAATAGCTCCCAAAAAACAAATACCCTGACTGTCTTTTTTAGTGGCTACGGATATTTTATATTTTTGAGCTAAACTTCGAACTTCAGTTTTATGCAAATGTCCAATTGGAAAAATTATTTTAGCTAATTGTTCTTGCTTTAAAGTCCAAAGAAAATAACTTTGATCTTTAGATAAATCGACGCTCTTTTTTAATAAATAAAAATTTTTTGAATTTTGTTTTATTGCATAATGACCCATTGCAACATAATCTGCCCCCATAGCTAAAGCCTTTTTTAAAAAAGCTCCGAATTTAACTTCTTTATTACACATCACATCAGGATTAGGTGTTCTGCCTAATTTATACTCACTAATCATATAATCAGCTACTTCTTTTTTATAAATTTCTTTAAAATCAAAATGTAAAAAAGGAATATCTAAAAAAGCACAAATCCTAATAGCATCTAATTTTTCTTTTTCTTCTGTGCATTGAATAAAGTCTGGATGCCAAGTGCTGATAAAAACACCTACAACTTCAAAACCTTGTTGTTTAAGTAAAAAAGCGGAAAGTGCGCTATCAACACCACCAGAAATTCCAACAAATACAATTCCTCTCTGCCTATTGGAAGTGTTTTTTTTATTTTTAGTATTTTTTTTCATTTTCTAAAACTTACAAAGTCATCAATTTTTTATAAAGTTCAAAAGTTGCTCGTGCGTCCGATAAAGCCGTATGAGCATTTTTATTTTCTATTCCAAAACGTAAACACAACTCTCTTAAAGAAAAATGATCTAAATCTGGCTCTTTGTGTAATTTAGCCCAAGCAACAGAAATGGTATCAATTTTATGATAATGCATACTATTTAATAATTTAAGTTTACTAAAAGAATATTCTAAAAAACCTAAATCAAAAGAAACATTATGTCCAATCATAATACAATTATCTACTTTTTTTGCAAAAATCTTCATAGCTTCTTCTAAAGAATAAGCCAAAACCCAACTTTCAGGATCATAGCGATTAATTTTTAAAGCAATTTTATCAGCATCTTCTATTCTTTCTGGTTTTATTTTTATTTCAAATTCTTCAATAAGATTAAATTTTTGATCTGTGATAACGCAACCAATTTCAATTATCTCATGTTTAATTAAATTAAGTCCTGTTGTTTCTAAATCTATAAAAGCTAAATTGTGTTTTCGCATAAAATAATTTATTTTAAATATTTATTAATATTTTGTCTGTGCTCTTCAAAAGATTTAGCATAATAAATATTTCCATTTTTATCATGTAAATAATATAAATAAGCAGAATTAATTGGATAAATGGCAGCTTCAATTGCCTTTAAACCTGGATTACAAATGGGATTTTGAGGTAATCCTTTTTTTTTATAGGTTTCCATAAAAGCATCAACCTGAAGAGGCATATTAATTTTAATTCTATTCCATAAAATCCCAGAAATAATAGCTCGGTCATTATCTCCTTTGGCTTCTTTTTCTATTATAGAAGCCATAATAATTATCTCTTCTTGGTTTTTAGCTAAGTTATTTATTTCTTCTTCAAGGTTTTGAATTTTTTTATCAAAATTATTTAACATTAATTTAATAACATCTTCTTCATTGCTATAAGAAAAAAAGAAATAGGTATCTGGAAATAAATACCCTTCCAGTTTTTCAGTTTGATTTAAAAAATTTTCTTTATTAAAATTAATCAATTTTTTAGAAAAAGTTTCAGCAATATCTAAATTAGTATAACCTTCTGGAATGGTAATTTTAATGGGTATAATATTTTTATTTTCTTTTACCATTTGTCTAACAATACCAAAAACAGGCATCCTATTCTTAAAAAGATAATCACCCTCTGAAATTTTATTTTCTTTTTTATTTAAAATTACAAATATTTCAAAAAATATTCTAGAACGAACAATGTCTTCATTTTTAAGAATTTCAGAAATATCTTTTAAATTCATTCCCCTACTAATGGTAATATTTTTAGGAGTAATAAATTTATTA
>CAZIWS010000077.1:0-2952 GCA_964543175.1 uncultured Candidatus Saccharibacteria bacterium | reverse complement strand
AGGAATGCGGGCGGGATTTCGCTCCACATTTCTTTTCGGAATTCGGGGCGGACAAAAGGAGAAAAAATGCTAAAATACTTAAAGATGATAAATAAATATCTAAACAAAATTTTAAATATTGATTGTATTGATGGTTTTAAAAATTTACCAGACCAATCAATAGATGTAATTTTTACTGATCCACCTTATGGATTAAGTAAAACAGGAATCCATAATGATGAAGATTTGTCATTGTTTTATAAAACTCTTCCTGAATGCTATAGAGTTTTAAAAAATGATTCATTTTTCATTTCTTTTTTTAGCACAAAATTTTTACCAAAAATATTTAAAAATAATCCTTTTAATTACCATTGGAATTTTATTCTATATTGTCCAGAAGGCAGAGTTTCTTCGTCTATAGGTTTTACAAAATATATGTCATGTGTTGTTTTTAAAAAAGGAAATCCAAAAATGACAAAAAAAGGTAAAGATATATTTGTAGATACGCCTGGAAGAATGATTGAGCCTGATGAGGGGTTTATTAATCATCCAACACCAAAGCCAAAAACTTTTATAAAGGAATTGTTGTTCATGTTTTCAAAAGAGGACGATATTGTTTTAGATCCATTTGTTGGTAGTGGTAGTGTGGCTGTGGCTTGTAAGCAATTAAATAGAAAATTTATTGGTTTTGAAATAGACAAAAATTATTGTAAAATAGCAGAAGAGAGGCTAAAAAAATTTTAATAATATGGACAACAAACAAGAATTATTAGGTCAATATTTTACAAAAAAAGAGATTGTGAAAAATTTACTCAATCTATTTTTTGGCTATAAAAAATACAATAAAAACTCTTTAATTTTAGAGCCCTCTTTTGGTACTGGTAATTTTATTGATGAATTGAATTTATTGAATTATAAAAAAATTACAGGTTATGAAATTGATTCTGAACTGACAAATAACCCAAAAGATTTCTTTGAGGTATTTACGAAGAATAAATTTGACATTATAGTTGGAAATCCGCCATTCACAAAATATAATTTAAAGGATAGCTATTATTATGCATCAAAATATAATGACTCAAAAGTTAGTCCTAGTGAATATTTAAAGTCAGAAGAAATCAAAGTAGATAAACAAAGAATAGAAAATGCTTTTATACTAAAATCATTGAAACATCTAAAAAATAAAAATTCTAGCATTGGTTTTGTTTTACCAATTTCATTTTTTATTAAAAATAAGAATAAAAATGTAAAAGAAGAAATAAAGAATAAATTTTCTACAATTATAATTTATCAAAATGATAAAGTGTGGTTTGACAGAAATATTCCTTGTTGTTTTGCAATATTTACAAACACAGAAAATCTAAAAAATAAAATCGTCGTTATTTATGAAAATGGGAAGAAAAATGAAAATGTTTTTGATATTTCAAATATCAATGAAGAATTAATCCCTCAGGTTATTTTTCATAAAAATCATGGTTTTATTAAAAATGAAAAAGGTGTTCCATTAAAGGATTATTTAAGTTCTATAAATATTAAAGTTAAGAAATCATTTAAAGAAAATAATGTCTCTGCAAAAAATATATTAGAGAAAAACAAGATTCCTGAAAACAAAAATATTTCAGATTATAAAATTGCGGTTGTTAGAGTCGGTAATTCAAGTGTAGGAAAATGCGGATTAATCAACGTAAAAGAAGACATCTTGAATGATATGTTTTATATATTTGATTTTAAAAAGGAATTTAATGAAAACAAAAATATAAAAGAATCTATTTGCAATAGCATAAATAGCAATATTGAATATTTCAGAAATATAACTTGTAGGGTTGGAAGTAAATCAATTAAAAAAGAAAATATTTTTGATTTTAAAGTAGAAGTCTAATTACAGTTGTTTTAATAAAACCTTTAATATTTCTTTGACATCAAAATTATGTCGTTTCGAACACATTGCAAATATTTTTAATAAATCAAATAAAACACCAACATTTTCTTTAGTAAAAGTATATATTAAGCTATCGTCACTTGTTGAGGGCTTACCAAACAAGTCTTTTCCATTTTCAAAAGAAACTATTGGAATACAAAAATAAACCATAGGTTGAACACCAGAGGCATATTGTTGTTTTTGAATTGATATTTCAATTTGAGTTTTATCTGTGGTTTCTACCATAAAAAGAGTAGGAAGTTTTATACTTGTTTCTTCAAAAGATATGCCGTTTAGTTTTATTGTTTTATCATGTTCAACTTCAATTTTCTTTTCATCTATAAAGTCAGAATAACCCTCAATCTCTGTTAATAAATCAGAAAGTTTATTTTTGGAAATCAAACCTATTTTAATAGAATCAAAAATTAACTCAGACAATTCGTAAGGATACTTAGTTTTATTATTTGCACCAACAAAAGTTATACCAGTTAGTTTTGTTTCTTTTTTACCAGCTTCCACATCATTAACAATAGCGTCATACCCTATTTGCCATTCGAGATAAACATCCTTATTAAAATCATTGCCTCGTGTAGCAAAAGTATCTCCAAAATTTAAATTATTTTCCCTTGTTTTAAATCTAAATTTACCATCATTAGTGGCTCTTATATTTAATACTATTTTATCTTTTTCTATTTTATAATCCATATTATTTTATTAATTGATCAGTAGAAATACCCAGTGCTTTAGATATTTTTTCTATATTTGTAAGAGTAATATTTTTTTCAGCTCTCTCAATCATGCCAATATATGTTCGATGAACCTTAGCAAGCGAAGCTAATTTTTCTTGTGATAAACCAAGTTTAATTCTTTCAGAACGAACTTTCTTGCCAAATTTTATAAGCACATCTTTTTTCATATTGATAACTCTAGTATACACATTTGCAATTTTTACCTCTACATACTATAGTTAGCATATGGATTCTGTCCGCCCCGAATTCCAAAAAGAAATGTGAAGCGAATCCCGCCCGCATTCCTCCCCAGACCCCTCCTGCGGG
>CAZIWS010000076.1:0-2954 GCA_964543175.1 uncultured Candidatus Saccharibacteria bacterium | reverse complement strand
TTAACTTAAAGGCTCCTTCTTCACCTAATCGTTTAAATCTTTTTCTAATTTCTTTGTAAGTTGTCTCTTGAGCATTCTTGTCACCTACTCTTCCATTACTTAACGCAGCAGTAAAATCAGAGACAGAGAAATCTAAGGATTTATGAAATCCAGCTTGAGAAATCATGTCAAACAAGAAACCGAATATATAATGATTCCACGTACCATTTGAATTATTGACGTTACTATTGGAAATTGTGTATTTTTCGACTTCTGGGTCATTTTTATCAAGTTGTGTGATATATGGGTTATTTCTGAAGAATTCTTTGAAATTAGAATCTACATCAATTAAAATATCAGGAAATAATAACTTGAAGTCTCTAATTCCAGCTGTAAATACTAAAGCGTCACCTAACGCTAATTTTAACCGAAATATAATTTTTCTCATCAAATGCCCCGTTTAATGATTATTTAGTTCTTTTTGCCAAAATTATGACTTTTGAGCCTTCAGCTTGACAAATTGTAACAACTTCATAATTTTCTGCAAAAAGAAGATTGCACTTAGCTTCTATTTCATTTGATTCAGCTTTTAGTGTTTTGTATATTCTATTGTTGGACATAACTGTGTTAATGTTTTCTGTTAAATTGCTTCTTAAATTATTTCTTTTTTGCATATCACGTCCATTTCTCCAAATAGTTTTTTATAATCTTCTCTTGTTATCTTTCCTTGTTGTAACAAACTTGCTATGTTTAGGTTTTTTAAGTCTATTTTGTTAATTTCCAGAGTTTCAGGTTTTTTTGCCTGTTTTTTAGCCTCTTTTTTATCTTGTAGATTAATTAATGGTTTCTTTTTCATAATATTGTATTTTTAATAAAATCTTTGAAAAATTTTATTTGTTTGAAGTTCTGTTTAAATACTCTAAAATGTCAGCTTTTTGTTCTTCTGAGTAACTTCCTATAGTTCTTCTATATTCTTTTACTTCCCAATCTTCAAGTTCAACTATTATTTTTTTGTCAATTTTCATTTTTTTTATTTGTCCTAATGTTTTGGTAAATGTTTGTAATTAAATTATTTTATGTATTGTAAAGTCAATCCAAATCCAACACCTAAACTAAAATGTTTGTAAAAAGGATCATAAAAGCCACCAACAAATATACCTGGTTTCAAACTTAAATATCTTTTCTTTTCAAAATCTTTATTTATCCAACTATCAATACCACTTATCTTAAATCGTTCATCGTTAGTTGTTATTGAAGTGACATATTGTGTATTGGGCTTAAAAAGTCCTTGTTTTTTATAACCAGTTATAATATTCAATTTCAAATTATCTATACTAAAATTACTTGTTAATGAATAATCAGTAACATATAAAGAATCACAAGTGTTATATAATTTTAATTCTGCATTAATAACTGATGAAATAACTTCATCACTATTTTGTGCACTAACAGTAACTTTTACAATTGTATCAGTTATTTTTTCTTTTATTACATTTATTGTATCATATTTAGTTTCTATATTTCCATGAAGATTTATAACTTGAACAGAATTAGTTTTAATTTTTAATTCTTTTTCAAGATATTTAACAGTATCAAAAAGATTTTTATTAATTTTCTCTAATTCTTTTAAACTAGAATAATATGCTTGTTTTTCAGCTACAATTTCACCATTTTTAGTTTTATATGTCTTTAAAGTATCATTCAACGCTGAAATATTTGTATTGTTTACACGAATATCATCTTTTAAATCAGACATTTTATTAAACATTACCACAATAACAACTATTAATAAACTAATAATTAATGTTTTTTTGTCAATTTTCATTTTTTTACCTTGATAAAATTATACTCATATCTATTTTGTATGACTCTCATTATTTTCCCGTCACGTCTCATGTTTTTTAATACAATCATCACAAATGTGTCATTTTCATCTAATTTCTTTACAATTTGCTCTCTTGAAAAAATATCATCAGTTTTTAAGACTTCTGCCTCAACTCTTGCAATTCGTCTATTTTTTTGTTGAGTCTTTATATCTATCATTTTTTTGATATGTTCTTTTGTCCTAATAAACTTTCCCCTTTTTGCTTCATTTTTTGCAACAAAAACAAATCTTCCATTGTCAATTTCGACTCCTATTTCATTTTCTAAATAATTCTTAAATTTTTCACATATTTCGCAAAACTGACAATCATTTGTTAATTGTAATCCGTCAAGTGGACATTTTTGAGTCTTATCACGTAAATTTAACAAATTATTAATTTTACGTAGTTTTAAGTTTTTTTCATTCATAATATAGATTTCTATTTAATTATTAATTAAATTAAAAAGGTTTATGGTTATACTATGCTTAAGTGTTTCATCAGGTATAACATCAGTTTTTTTTGAAGTTATTTTTTTTTCAGATGTATTCTTAGTTGTTTGTTTTTTATTTGTAGTCTTCTTCTGTGACATTTTCAGTAGCTCCTATGTTTTATTTTTTCGAATTTATCATTTTGTCAATTAAAATACAAAACAAAATGATAACAGATAGTATGAATAGTGTGTTAATTTTAAACTCCTTTTTTTTATTTTTGTTTTCAATTTTTTTTTATCACTATACAAAGATAGCTTCAACCAAAAAATCATATAACTTGTTAATAAATTCTCTTCTAGTAACATCTTCTATTTTTATATTCAAATCTCCATTTAATTCTTCTATTTTTTTTAATTCTTCTATTTTTTCATTCAAATCTCCATTTAATATGTCTTCTGTTATTTCTACAAAAATTTTATCAAAAAAAAGTTTAATAAATTTTTCATCATATCCTTTAGTTCTTAAAGCATCTTCAACAAACCATTTGACCGTAAATTCACAAGTTTTTAAATCAAATAGAATTGTTGGATATTTTTTTAAACATTCTTTTGAAAATTCTATTTTTCGTTTAGTGCTAGTTAATGATTTTTTTAGATTTTTAAAAAATTTACTCATTTTA
>CAZIWS010000075.1:0-2969 GCA_964543175.1 uncultured Candidatus Saccharibacteria bacterium | reverse complement strand
CCAAGACTAGGGGTAATAGTATTTTGTTTAGTTTATTTAATACAGGAGAAATAGTGTTTTTTTTAAACAAAAACAAAATAGTGGAAAAGATAATATAAAAAATTAAAAGATTTTTTGAATTAACAAAAAAATGTTTTTGACTAAAACCGTAATAAAAAATCGAATCGAGCAACAAAAATCCACCAGTAGCTAGGGTTAATAAATCTAATAAGTGTGATAGTGTCAAAAACTTTTTCATGAAGTAGTTGATTATAGAACAAATAACATTCCTATTGTTAATAAATTCAAACTTGAAATGATATAAATATAAGATATGAAATATTTTTTACTAGTACTGACTATGATATTTAGTGTTATGGCTCAATTTTTTCTTAAAAAAGGAATTGATTCATCAAGTTTATCTACTAGTTTTATGTCGTTAGTAAAAACAATTTTTAGTCCTTTTGTTTTTATTGGTTTTATTTTATACGGATTATCTGCTGTTACTTGGTTATTTGTAATAAAAAAAATACCACTATCAACTGCATACCCTTCTTTGGCTTTGACGTATATAGCAATTTTAGTAATTGGTTATTTATTTTTTAGTGAGCAAATTACATCACTTAAAATAATAGGAATTATTTGTATAAGTTTTGGGGTAATACTAATAAACAAGTAGCTAGTTAATCCTTTTAACAGATTTTACTGAATATTGTGGCTTATCTTTGGTTTCATGCAAAACCATTGTTAATAGTTTTACTAATATTCCCGTAATTAAAAACATTCCAGCAAACCCGAATGATAGAAATAACATAGTAGTTGTCCACCCTGATATAACCTGTTTATACGTTAAATAAATATATATAGTATACAAACCGATTAGTACAGAAATTAAAAAGAATACGAAAGATAACAGAAAAGTAAAGTCTAATCCAAGATTTGAAAAAGAAAGTAAAATCTCTAACCCTAGATTTAATTTTTCCTTAAATGTTTTATTACTACTAACGGTCTTTTTTGAACAATAATATATAGTGTCGTGTGGGAATCCTGTGGCCAAATATAAAATTTTTCTATATCTATTTTTTTCTTTGGATCTTAATGCTTGGTTTAACGCACGTCTAGTAATTATTCTAATTGGTTCTGTGTTGAGGTTGATATCTAAAATATTTATCTTGTTAAAAATATGATAAAAAAATAACGAGTCCTTTTTACAATTAGTAGATGCACCAGAAACGATATCAAAACCACTTGTGCATTTTTTATATAAATCTAAAATTATTGAATAATCAAAACCAGAATCAATATTTTCAATTTCTATAACAAAATCACCTATAGCCAATTCTGTACCAGCCAAAATTGCTGTTTCTATGTTTTGTTTTTTATTTAAATTAATAAGACTAGTATGTCCTCTTAGTTTATTTTTTATATTTTCAATTTCAATTTCAGTATTATCATTACTACCGTTATTAACAATAATTATTTCATAATTTTCAAAGTTTTCCAATAAATATTTGTCAATTTTTACCAAACTTTTTGATAATTTATTAATTTGGTTATAAGTATAGATAACAACCGACAAAAAAGATTTTTCTTTCATAATATTTCCTTGTTTAAATCATAAATTGTATTTATTTTTCCAGATAGAACCGTTGTGAATGACGGATCGTTAGATAATTTTTTAATTACTGTTGGTCTAGAATCATCTACTTCAGAAGCTTTTAATATTGGTTTAATGGCAAAATATGAATCAATATATTTTATATCAATATTTTTTAAATATTTTTTTGCTATTTGACTCATATAATTCCAAGCTGTTTTTGGTCTGACAGGACATGAATTACAATTTTCCAAATGTATGCTGGTACAAAGTTTATTTTCTTTTTGACAGTCAAATTTTGGTAAATCGTCAAAAGACGTTTTGTGAGGTGTGAAGGTTACTGATGTTAATGAGTGTTTACCAGTTAAACCAAATGGCATTAGAGAACAAAAAGGCCCATCCATTATAGTAAAACCAATATTTTTAATTTGTTTGTTTACATCGCAAATAATAATCTCACAAATTTCATATTTAATTTTGAATTTATCTAAATTAAACAACTGAGATATTTGGTTTGTACTAGCATACGTTGTATTAATAACACTGCTGGTTAAAAATTGTTTTTTTGTATTAGTATCTATTAAATATTTTTTATTTTTAATTTTTACTTGTATAGGATAAGTTGACAAAAATATTTCTATGTTGTCACTTTTCTCAATTTTTTTTAAAAAATGTTCTTTTATTTTTATAGCATCGAATGCATATTCTTCGGTTTCAAAAGATGCTTCGACAGTGTCTTTGTTTATAAAATGGGGGAGATATATCTCTTTGCAGGGAATATTTGCATTTTTACAAAATTTAATAAACTGATCACCTGAAGTATAGGAATAGGATTTGGCAATGCTATATATTTTTTTAAATTTGTTATTTATGGCAAATGAAAAGTCTTTAGAAAATTTATCAAAATATTTTGAAGATTTTACTGCAGTAGATATACTTCTAGGATAGTGATAACCATTGTGAACTCTGGCTTGATTAACAAATGTAGCTCTTGTGCAAATATCGGAATCTGTCTCAAGTATGGCAATTTTACTTTTTTCCCCTAAAACAGTAGCTGTATAGAGTCCATATAACCCGCCACCTAAAATAATGTAATCGTATTCTTGGATCATATTATGGATTATACCTTTTTAAAGCTAAGTTAACCAATATCTTTAAAAGCAAAATGTTACCTTTTATTGGGCTTATTTTTGTAGGTATTTTTTTGTTTTTTGGATATTTTCTTGCTACAGGAACCTCAGTAGTTTTCAGTCCTAATTGATTAGCTCTTACTGATAAATAAGCTAACAATTCGTATGTTTGAAATATATTTCTAAAAGGTAAAACATTTTGGTGTTTAAGGTATTTTTTTGAATATCCACGAAAAGCATTTGTTGTGTCTGTGTATTTATTT
>CAZIWS010000074.1:0-3021 GCA_964543175.1 uncultured Candidatus Saccharibacteria bacterium | reverse complement strand
TTCTCCATCTTTATAAAAAACTAAACCAATAAAAGCTGATCGGTTAGGATCATATTCAATAGTTTTAATTTTAGCTGGAATTTCTTTTTTATTATATAAAAAATCAATATCACGATATAGTCTTTTATGCCCCGCTCCTTTATGGCGAGTGGTAATTCTACCTTGGCTATTTCTTCCAACTGATCTACGAAAACCATGAGTTAATGCTTTATGAGGCTCAGAGGCAGTCAAAACACCTCTATAAGTTACATTGGTCATTTGTCTTCTTGATTTTGTTGTTGGTTTGTATTTTTTCATGATTGATTTTTAAGTTTTGATTATTTTTTAAACAATTTCTATTTTGTCTTCTTTTTTTAAATAAACTAAAGCTTTTTTACCGCCACTTTTAACACCCTTTTTTCCTTTAACAAAAATTTGCTTGTCTGGAACCATTAAAATATTAATTTTAACTGGTTTTACTTTATAAATTTGAAAAATAGCTTTTTTAATTTCACTTTTATTAGCTGATTTTTCAACATCAAAAGTATACACATTTTGCTCTATGTGAAAAGAAGCTTTTTCGGTAATTCTTGGTTTTTTCATTAATATTATTTTATTCATATTTTTTATCCTCTACTTTCTAAAAACTTAACACTTTCTTCTGGTTTTTCAATTAATAAAAATCTGTGATTTAAAACATCTAAAGGATTTAAATTTTTTAAAAAAACAATTTCTAATTGTGGTAAATTTCTAAAACTTTTTTCAATTTTTTCATCTCTATTAAATAAAGAGGTAAGAACTTTTCTTTTATTAGAACTAAATAAAGATTTCTTTTTAGGAATTTTAGATAAATTTTTCAAAACTTCAATTGCATTTTTTGTTTTAATTTCTGAAGTATTTAAATCTTGGACAAAAATTATTTCTCCGTCTTTAAATTTTTTAGATAAAACAGAAAATAAAGCTTGGGCTCTCATTTTTTTTGAAATTTTTCTTTTATAATTTTTTTCTGCCAATGGACCATGAGTAACTCCACCACCAACCCAAATAGGTGAGCGACTAGAACCATGACGAGCTCTACCTGTTCCTTTTTGCTTCCAAGGTTTTTTACCTCCTCCTCTTACTTCTCCTCTTCCTTTAGAGTCAGCCGTACCAGCTCTCTTGTTAGAACTCATACTTTCAACAACTTGATGAACTAAATCAGCTCGCCATTTTGCATTAAAAACTTTTTCCGGAAGAACTATCTTCCCTGCTTCCGCTCCTTTTTGGTTGTATATTTTTGCTTCCATTTCACCAGCAGTAGCTTGTTTTTTTCAGAAGTTTTAATATTTTTTTGTATTATATTATCTTTTTTCATTTTTTTTCTTATTATGGTCGTGATTTAAATTCATTTCTACCTGCTCACTATTTCTACTAATGTTCCTTTTCTGCCAGCAACTGCTCCTTTTATAAATAAAAGATTTTTTTCTTTATCAATAAAAGCAACTTTTAAATTTTTCTGAGTAATTCTATCAGATCCCATTCTACCTGCCATTCTCATTCCTTTGGGAACGTGTGTTCTTAATCCACCCCCAATAGACCCTGGTTCTCTTTCAGAATGTTTTTGTCCGTGAGTTCTAGGTCCTCCGGCAAAACCATGTCTTTTAACAACTCCCTGAAAACCTTTTCCTTTAGAAATACTAGAAATTTGTAACTTATCTCCAACAGAAAAAACTGAAACATCAATTAAGTCACCTTCCTTATTTTCAATTTTATCTTGAGGTTTTAATTTGAATTCTTTTAAAAAACGAAAAGCATCCCCTTTCATTTGTTTTATTTGAGCTTTGTTAATTCTTTTTTCTTTTTGTTTTCCAAAGCCAACTTGAACAGAATTATAACCATCTTTTTCTTTTTCAAAAATACGAGTTATTTTTATTGGACCAGCTGAAATAACAGTAACAGGAACAACTTTTCCGTCTTCTAAAAAAATCTCAGTCATATTTTCTTTTAATCCAAGAATAAATTTCATATTTTTTATTTAATTAAAGCATTTTTACATCAATATCAACACCAGAAGGAAGTGATAAATTAGTAAGGGCTTCTATTGTATTAGCAGAAGGATTAATAATATCAATTAATCTTTTATGCACTCTTATTTCAAATTGTTCTCGTGTATTTTTGTAAATAAAAGAAGAACGATTAACTGTATACTTTTTAATTTCAGTAGGCAAAGGAATTGGTCCAACTATTTTTGCGTCATAACGCATTGCTGTATCAATAATTTGCTTCACTGATGCGTCTAATATTTTACTTTCATAGGCGCGTACTCTAATGCGAAGCACAACTTTCCCTTCTTGTTTTTTATCTTTTAAAACAACTTTTTTAGTTGTTGTTTTTGTTTTTTTAATTGTTTTTTCTGTTGTTGTCATTTTATTAATTAAGTTCTAGCTTCTGGGTTTTAGTTTTTAATATTTTTACTAGCTTCCCACCAGCCAGACTCGGCCACTCTAAAATTATTGTTATGCAATAATTTTAGTTACAACTCCTGCTCCAACTGTCTTACCTCCTTCTCGAACTGCAAATCTTTGTGATTCTTCAAGAGCCACTGGGGTAACTAATTTAACAGTTAATTTAACAGTATCTCCTGGCATAACCATTTCAATTCCTTCTTCTAAGGTAACATCTCCTGTTACGTCAGTAGTACGAATATAAAATTGAGGTTTGTATCCTTTAAAGAAAGGAGTATGTCTACCACCTTCTTCTTTTTTCAAAATATACAATTCACAAGTAAAATTATCATGAGGAGTAACACTTCCTGGCTTTGCTAAAATTTGTCCTCGAGTAATATCTTCTTTTTTAAGACCTCTAAGAAGAACACCAGCATTATCGCCCGCCATTCCTTCTTGTAAATTTTTATTAAACATTTCAATACCAGTAACAATTGATTTTTGAGTTGGTTTAATACCAATAATTTCAATTTCTTCTCCTATTTTTACAACTCCTCTTTCAATTTTACCAGTAACAACTGTGCCTCTTCCTTCAATTGAAAAAATATCTTCAACTGGC
>CAZIWS010000073.1:0-3237 GCA_964543175.1 uncultured Candidatus Saccharibacteria bacterium | reverse complement strand
GGAACGGCTTAAATTTACTCAAAAAAAATTTAGAACAAGTTATTAAAATGAGTCCTGAAGCCGAAGAAATTATTGTCGCTGATGATGCCTCTTCTGATAAAAGTGTCGAATGCATTAAAGAACTTCAAAAAAAATATTCAAAATTAAAATTAATCGCTAATAAAAAAAACTTAGGATTTGGTAAAAATTCTAATCATGTAATTGCTAAAAGTAAGGGAGAATACGTAGTTATGTTAAACAGTGATATTTTTCCTCATCCAAATTATATTAAAAACGCACTTAAATATTTTTCAGATCCAAAAGTCTTTGGAGTCGGCTTTTCCGAATTAGGCAATGAAAATTGGGCCAGAATTTTTTGGGGGAATGGTTATCTCCAACATGAGCCAGGAAAAAATATTAAAAAAAATCATATAACAGGTTGGCTTTCAGGTGGTGGCTCAATTGTTAGAAAAGAATATTTCCTAAAATTAGGTGGTTTTGACAATGTCTATGAGCCTTTTTATTGTGAAGATTTAGATCTTGGTCTTCGAGCTTGGAAATCAGGTTACACACTCTTGTGGGAACCAAAATGCATAATCGAACACAAACATGAATCAACCATGTCTAAATTCTCTAAAAATCTTTTAAATTACATTAAAGAAAGAAATCGTTTATTGTCTGTTTGGCGAAATATTAATGATCCAAAACTAGTTTTAGCCAACAAATTTGCCATGGTTGGACGGGTTTTATCCGGCCCTAATTACATAAAAATTATTCGTGCTGCTAAAAAACAAATTAAAAAGTCATCTCCACAAATTGTCTTTCCAAAATTAACCGACCAGCAAATCTTCGATCTTTTTAAATGAAAATTTTATTGATATTTTCAATTATTATTTTTTGTTTTCTTGTTGGAAAAATTAATAAAAAAAACTTTATTAATTCCTTTTTTATTTCTATTGCCATCATTTTTACTCCTGTATTTATTTCAAACAAAATAGATATTAAAACTTTTTTCATTTTCATTTTTTCTTTATTTTTTTTATTTCTTTTTGATTTAGCCAAAAATAAATTTATTAAAAATATATTATTTTTATCAACATTAATATATTTAATTCTGGCAGTTTTATATCTATCAGGAATTATAAATAATCATTTAGAAATTGATTTTCAAAAAATATTTTTTATCGACAATTCAAGTTTTGAAACCATCAAAAGGTTTCAATTAAATGCTCTTTATTTGCCAAAATTTTTAAGACCATTAATGTTTAATTATTTTCAAATATTTTTTATATTTTTTATTAGAACATTAAACAATATTTGGATAGATAAAATTATTATTTATTTAGGTTTTTCTTTTATCTATTTAATTTATTTAGCCATTAATAATAAAAAAAATAGGGTTTATCTCTTTTTTTCAATTTTAGTTATTTTAAGCGGAATTCTTCATCGTGATCCAAACAGCCAACTTCTATTTTTATTTTTAATTCCACCGTTATTAATGTTTTTCACTAAAAATATCAATAAAATAAATATTTCTATTTTAGTAATCACTATTTTAATTAGTTGTTTATATTCATTTTTATGAAAATAAACAAAATAATTTATTTTATTTTTATAGTCCTTGGTTTATTTGGTTTAATTACTAGAATTTATAAAATAGAATCAGTTCCTCCTCATTTATCCAACGATGAAATATCAATCGCTTATGACGCTTACAGTATAAATCGTACTCAAAAAGATGAACACAATAACTATTTCCCAATAGCTTTTAAATCACATGGCACCTATAAAGCTCCTGGCTATGCTTATCTTTTAGCTCCATTATTTTTTATTTCCAACAACACCAACACTACTGCTCGTTTACCTTCAATTATTTTTGGATATTTAACAGTAATAATCATTGGTTTAATTACTTTTGAGTTGACAAAAAATAAACATATATCCTTAATATCCAGTATTATTTTAATATCATGCCCTTGGCATATTATTTCTTCTAGAATGGTTTTAGAGTCAAACATTGCTCTTCTATTTTTATCATTAGCCATTTTTTTATTTTTAAAATCAGTTTCCACCAAAAAATTCTCTTTAACTTTTTTATCTGTTTTTTTCTTTGCCGCCTCCATGTATTGTTACCACACCGAGTGGGGATTCGCCCCAATTATATTATTTATCATGCTTTTTATTTTTTATAAAAAAAATAAAAAAAATATTTTCATTTTACTTTTATTTTTTACTATTTTAATCTCGCCTTTATTTTTTAATTTTATTACCAATCTTCACACTTCGGCCAGAGCCAACACTGAAATAATTTGGAGAGGTGAAACTGTTATTAATTCTCTTCAACAGCATAATCCTATATTCACCCCTTTTATTATTATAAAAGCTGTTTTTGAAAAATATCTGGAATATACCAATGTTAATTATTTATTTTTTAATGGTACTGAGCTGTTGGGTAAAAAACATCTTTTTGAACAAGGTCTTTTTCTTTGGCCACTTTTAATTCCTTTTTTTATTGGTCTCTTTAAGATCAAAAAAAATATCAAGAAAGAATTTTTTTATTTTTTTATAATTTTTATTTTAATTTCCCCATTGATTCCTTCGTTCACCCACGGATCTGCAAGTCTTGTTAGAAATTTAAATTCCATTATTCCTTACACCATAATAATTTCTATTGGTTTATACAATTTGTTTATAAAAATTCAAACCTATAAATCTGTAATTTTAAGTTCGTTGATTATGATTTCATTTATTTATTTTTCATCTATTTATATTTTTCATTATCCGCTTGAAAAAGCTGAAGGATTTCAGGGTTATAGACCGATCGCTGATTTTCTAAAAAGGGATAGCCTTAATTACCAACATATTTATATTGATTATAAATTCGGTCAATATTGTCAATTTATTGGCGTTCCTCATTTGTATATTTCTTATTATCAAACACTAAACCCAGAATTTTTACAAAATAGGTTTGACAATAAACTGGGAACTAATTTTGACAAATATACTATTCTGCAAATAGATTGGAATGATTTTGATTTTAAAAAAGGTGATTTGTATGTAGTTTCTATTTGTAACCCCCCAGTACCTAAAGTTTTAGATAAAATAAAGTTAACCACTAAATTTATTGATACTAGTGGTAAACCAGCCTTTGAATTATGGGAAACAAAATAGATAATCTTTCTATCATTATTGTTACTTGGAATACTGCTCAAATAACCTTAAAATGTGTCCAAACCATCAATAAATTTTTAAATAATC
>CAZIWS010000072.1:1495-3238 GCA_964543175.1 uncultured Candidatus Saccharibacteria bacterium | reverse complement strand
TTCTTTGGTTAAAAATGATATTTTAGATGAACAAGAATTAGAAAATTTAATTCCTAAAATTAAAGAAACTGATGAGTCTATTGATGAAGGAATTATTTTATTAATAAAATCTTTAAAGAAAAGAATGAGTATTATTAAAGATTTATTAGAAACTGAAAAAATTTTTTCCGAAGAAGACAAAAGGAAAGCCTTAAGAATTTATGAAATTTTAAAAAATACTTCTGTTTCTTTAGAAAAAGATTTTAAAGTGGCTGTTTTAAGTGAAGAACATTTAAATTAAATTAATTTATGCAAGAAAAATATAATTTTATTGGGAAAAATTTAACACCAGAAAGAAAAAAATCTGCCGAAGAGGTTCTTGATAGCTGGCACAAATCTGCAAAAACTGAATCAGAAGCAGAAATAAAAAAAACCCCAGAAGACATTGCTTTAATAGAAAAAGCAAAAGATATTTTAAACCAAGAATTAAAAAATCTTAACGTAAAACCAGATTTTCACTTAAATTCAGAAATTGTTCACATTATTCCTTCTAATAAAATTACATATTCTGGGTTTTATTATTCTGGTGATAGTCGAGAGATTGAAATAATCAGGTCAACACATAAAATAGTTTTTATTTTTAATGTAATTGAAGAATTTATTAAAAAAATTTTATATAGAAATAGGAAAAAAAGAGATTCAGAATTAGCTACAATTACACATGAATTTATTCATAGCATTTCTCATAATAAATATTTGTTGAAAAAAAATAAAGATGGGCAACGTATTGATCGTCGCAGGACTGGTTATAAAACAATTAGAGACTGGGAACATACATTATTTGAAGGCTTTGATGAAGCAATTGTTGATAAGATGTCAAATGAAATAGTGTTAAAGCAATACAAAGTTTTTGAAAAAAATAATGTAAGAAATAATTTATATAAATCACTTACTCGTTCTGTGGGTGGTTACCCAATTCAAATTAAAATTATAGAAAAGATTATTAAAAAAATTGCGGAAGTAAAAAATGAAGCAGAAGAAGAAGTTTGGAAACGGTTTAAAATAGGTGAATTTACTGGAAATATGATGCATTTGAGAGATGTTGAAAAGGCTTATGGCCCAGGATCTTTAAGAATTCTTGCGCAGATGCCAGGAAGCAATGGAGATAAAGAAGAATTTAAAGCTTATTATGATTATTTTGCAAACGGCAGTGAAGAAGCACTAAATAAAATACATAATCTTTATATTAAAAAAGAACAAAAAGAAAAATTAAATTATCATGTTGGTAAAATGGAAAACACAAAATAAGTTTTATGCAATACTCTAAAACAATTTTAAAAAATGGTTTGCGTTTAGTTACCTTGCCAATGAAAGATAATCCAACGGTTACTGTTTTGGTACTAGTTCAAGCTGGTTCTAAATATGAAAATAAAAAAATAAATGGTATTTCTCATTTTTTAGAGCATATGTGTTTTAAGGGTACTCATAAAAGACCTAAAGCTATTGATATTTCAAAAGAATTAGACGCCATAGGTTCTCAATATAATGCTTTTACTTCTCAAGAATACACTGGCTATTATGCTAAAGCAGAAGCTCGGCAATTTAATAAAATTTTTGATATAGTTTCAGATATTTATTTAAATTCAACTTTTCCTGAAAAAGAAATGCAAAAAGAAAAAGGCGTTATTATAGAAGAAATAAATATGTATGAAGATTTACCTCCTCGGCATGTTCAAGATTTAATGATGAAGCTTTTATACAAAA
>CAZIWS010000072.1:0-1485 GCA_964543175.1 uncultured Candidatus Saccharibacteria bacterium | reverse complement strand
CTGGAATATTGCTGGAGAGAAAAAAAATATTTTAAAAATGAAAAGAGAAGATTTTGTTCAATATAAAAAAGAACATTATGTTCCTAGTGCAACTACTATTGTTGTTGCTGGAAATGTCACTCTTAAGCAAGTTAAAAAAGAAGTTGAAAAAGTTTTTGGTAAAATTGCTAAACAAAAAAAATCTCCTAAAATTAAAGTTATTGAAAAACAAAATAAACCTGAAGCTTTAATTAAATTTAAAGAAACCGATCAAAGTCATTTTGTTTTAGCTTTTAGGTCTTTTGGTTTTTTAAATAAAAAAAATGCTATTTTAACTGTTTTGGCTGGAATATTAGGTGGGGGAATGAGCTCTCGCCTTTTTCAAAAATTAAGAGAAGAAATGGGAGTTGGTTATTATGTCCGAGCTTATAATGATTTATATAGTGATCATGGATTTTTTCAAATATCAGCCGGAGTTGATAATAAGAGAGTCTTTGAAGTTATCCAAGCTATTTTACTTGAATGTCAAAAATTAAAAAAAGAAAAAGTTTCAGAAGATGAATTAGAAAAAGTAAAAGAATGTTTAATTGGCAATATGAAACTTTCTCTTGAATCAACTGATGATATTGCTAATTTTTATGGGGGACAAGAGCTTTTAAAAAAAGAAATAAAATCTGCTGAAGAAAAAGCCCAAGAAATAAGAAAAGTAAATGCTCAGCAAGTTTTAAATTTAGCTCAAGAAATTTTAAAAGAAGAAAAATTAAACTTAGCTTTAATAGGACCCTTTAAAGACAAAAAAGATTTTTTGAAAATTCTAAAATTTTAATGCCATTATTTTAATTGGCAAAAATACCACTCAATGGTATGATGTTAATATGTTTGATAAAAAAGACTTTTTATCTATTTCAATTTCTACCGGAACCTTTATTCGGTTTTTTTTAGTAGCTTTAGCTATTTTTTTAATTTATTTTTTAAGAAATTTAGTTTTAGTAATTTTAACTTCCATTGTAATTGCTTCTTTTGTTGAATCAGCCATTCCTTATTTTAAAAAAATTAAAATTAATAGAATATTTGGAGTAGTTATTTTATATATTTTTTCTATTTCTTTTTTAGCAGGACTCTTTTATCTCTTTGCTCCTATTTTAATAACAGAAATTTATAGTTTTGGTTCTGCGCTATCTTCTTATTTCCCAGAAATTGGATTTTTAAATTATTTTCAAAATGAAGCTATTTCAGGCGAAGTAGTTAATAGTTTATCTAATGGATTATCTGCTTCTTCTATTTTTGATTTACTTAAGAACTTTATTTCTAATCTTTCAGGTGGATTTTTTGTAACCATGGGAGTTATTTTTGGAGGTATTTTAAATTTAGTTTTAATTGTGGTTATTTCTTTTTATTTTTCAATACAAGAAAAAGGAATAGAAAATTTTTTAAGAATAATTATTCCTATTAAATATGAAGAATATGTTTTAGATCTTTGGGAAAGAGTAAGAAGAAAAATAGCTC
>CAZIWS010000071.1:0-3351 GCA_964543175.1 uncultured Candidatus Saccharibacteria bacterium | reverse complement strand
CTTTAACTGACTTAGGAGTAAAAATTAAAACCACCAATTCAGAATATCAAATTGAAAGTAAAAAATTAAAAACAGCCGATATTATTATGTATGAAGCTGGCGACACGGCCTGCGAAAATGTTTTAATGGCTTCAGCTAAAATTGAAGGAAAAACAACTATTAGTTTTGCTTCAGCTAATTACATGGTCCAAGAAATTTGTTTTTTCTTAGAAAGTTTAGGCATAAAAATAGAAGGCATAGGAACAACTTCTTTAGTTATTCACGGCAAAAAAGAAATAAATGAAAATATTGAATACTGGAATAGCGAAGACCCAATTGAATCAATGATGTTTATTTCAGCCGCCATTATTACTGATTCTAATTTAAAAATAAATCGTTGCCCTGTTGATTTTCTTTCCTTAGAGCTTGAAAAATTAAAAAGAATGAATCTTAAATATAAAATCTTAAAAAGATATAAATCCTATAATCAAAAAACAAATTTAATTGATTTAGAAATTTTTCCCTCTAAATTAAAAGCACTGGAAGATAAAATTCATGCTAACCCTTACCCTGGTATTAATATGGATAATCTTCCCTTTTTTGTTCCTATTGCTTTAAAAGCTAAAGGGCAAACTATGATTCATGATTGGTCTTATGAAAATAGAGCTATCTATTTTACAGAACTAAATCGCTTAGGGGCTAATATAACCTTAGCCGACCCACATAGAGTCTATATTCAAGGTGGTACTCCTTTAAAATCAGCTCAAATTGTTTCTCCCCCAGCTCTTCGTCCAGCGATGATAATTTTAATTGGTATGCTTGGAGCTAAAGGAACTTCTATTTTAAGAAATGTTTATATGATAAATCGAGGTTATGAAGACATTGCTCCCCGCTTAAATTCTATAGGTGCTGATATTAAAATTTTAAAATAATATGAAAAATAGAGTAATTGTTATTCTTGGGCCGACGTCTTCAGGAAAAAGTGACTTGGCGGTAAAAATTGGTCTTAAAATAAGGGGTGAAGTAATTTCAGCTGATTCTCGGCAAGTTTACAAAGGACTAAACCTTGGAACTGGAAAAATCACCCAAAAAGAAATGAAGGGTGTTCCCCATCATCTTTTAGATATTGCTAATCCTAAAAAAGTTTTTAGCGTAGTTGATTATCAAAAATTAACTTTTTTAAAAATAAAAGAAATTATAAATCGAGGCAATGTCCCTATTTTATGTGGTGGAACTGGTTTTTATATTGATGCTATTGTTAATGGAGTAATTTTTCCAGAAGTACCAGCTAATGAAAAATTAAGAAAAAAATTAGCTCAAAAAACAAATTTAGAATTATTTAAAATATTAGAAAAAATAGACAAAAAAAGAGCAAAAGACATAAAGCAAAAAAACGAATTAAATAATAAAGTTCGTTTAATAAGAGCCATTGAAATAGCGAAAGTTTTAGGTAAAGTTCCTGAAATCAAAAAAGAAAGACCTGAATACCAATTTATTAAAATAGGATTAAAAGTTCCCTTAGATATTTTAAAAGAAAGAATTCAGGAAAGATTAAATCAAAGAATAAAAAATGGCATGTTGAAGGAAATTAAAAATCTTCATGAAAATGGATTGTTTTGGAAAAGAATGTACGAGCTGGGCCTAGAGTATAGATATACAGCATTATATTTACAAAAAAAATTAAATAAAAAAGAATATTTAGAGAAATTAAATAGTGAAATTTATAAATACGCCAAAAGACAAATAACTTATTTTAAGCGTGACCCTAAAATTATATGGTTTCAGGTAAATAAAAATCTTAAAAAAAATGTTGAAAAAACCATAGCTAATTTTTTTAAAAAATAATATAATAAATGTATGCAAAAAGCACCCATGGAATCAAATGAAGAACAAAGATTAACAGCTCTCCATAATTTAGCTATTTTAGACACGGAACCAGAAGAACGTTTTGATTTTTTAACTAAACAAGCAATTCAAAAATTAAATGTGCCTATTTCAACCATTAGTATCATTGATAAAAACCGAGAATGGTATAAATCCTGTCAAGGAATAAATCAAAAAGAAAACCCAAGAGAAACTTCTTTTTGTGGACATGCCATGTTTTCTTTAATTTTATTTATAGTTGAAGACACCTTAAAAGATGCTCGGTTTGCTGATAACCCAATGGTTATTAACCCACCCTATATTCGTTTTTATGCTGGAATTCGTTTATTAGATCATAAAACTAATTTACCAATTGGAGTTTTTTGCGTTAAGGACATTAAACCCAGAAAACTTTCTTTAGCTGAAATAGAAGTATTAATGGATCTTGGAGCTCAAGCTGAAAAAGAAATAAATCAAATTAAAATTTAACTTATGTTAATAAACTTTTTTAATTTTTTATTATCTATCACAGAAGGACTAGGTCATGTGGGAGTAATGATCCTTATGTCCATAGAAAGCTCTTTTATACCCATGCCATCAGAGATAATAGTCCCACCGGCTGCATACCTAGCCAGCTTGGGAAAAATGAATATTTTTTTAATTATAATAATGGGAACATTGGGTAGTTTAATAGGGGCAATATTTAATTACATTATTGGATACTATCTAGGTAGAGTTGTTGTTTATAAATTATCAGACCATAGATTTGCAAAATTCTTTTTAATAAACAGAATAAAATTAGAGAAAGCAGAAAAATATTTTATTAAAAATGCAAACTCTGCTACATTTTTAGGAAGACTTATTCCGGTAATAAGACAACTGATATCTATACCAGCTGGTTTTTGTAAAATGAACTTTATGTCTTTTGTATTATATACAACACTTGGATCATTCATTTGGGTTACTATTTTGGCAATTTTAGGATACTTTTTAGGGTCAAATGAAGAAATATTAATAAGATATTATAAAGAAATTTCTATAATATTACTTTTTGTGGGAGTTCTATATTTCTATTTTAAAATTTTTAAAAAAAAGAAAAAGCTAGCTCTCTAGTAATCTGTAAAATTATTTTTTTAAACTATCTCTAATTTCTCTTAATAAAATAATTTCTTCTTTTGTACTTTCCTCTTCTTTTTTAACTTCTTTTTTCTTTAATTTAGCTAAGATTTTAATCGTAAAAAAAATAGCTAAAGCAATAATTAAAAAATCAAAAATATTTTGAAAAAATACTCCATAATTAATAACAGCTTTTTTAAAAATAATAGAATAATTAGAAAAATTAACTCCACCTAATAAAATACCAATTAAGGGAGTAAAAATATTTTCAACTAAAGAAGAAACTATTTTACCAAAAGCCGAACCAATAACCACAGCCACAGCTAAATCAATTACATTACCTTTAATAGCAAAAGATTTAAATTCTTGAATTAAATTTTTCATATCTTTATA
>CAZIWS010000070.1:0-3415 GCA_964543175.1 uncultured Candidatus Saccharibacteria bacterium | reverse complement strand
TATTATGGCGATTGTATAAACACTTACGGAGAAAAAACGAGTTATAAAAAATCGGTGATTAAAAGATCCTTTTTTATAAATAAATATCTTTGCCATCAATCCGTTTTTATCTCAAAAACTCTTTTTGATAAATTTGGATTATACTCTGAAGAGTATATGGTCTGTTCTGATTTTGAGTTTTGGATTAGAACAATCGTGAATAATTATATTTCGTGCAAGTATTTACCCTTAACTGTTTCTATATTTCAAATGGGCGGAGTTAGCACCGATTTTTCTCATTCAAAGATTCAATTTCTGGAGAGAAAAAAAATACTAAATGAAAATCAAATGCTCGGACCTTTTGATTCTTTTATTCAAGATTTTCGATGGCACATCTTACTTTTATTTAAAAAAATTAAATTATACGCTTTTTTAAAAAAAGCATACAGGAGTGTTTTTTCTGTTTAAAGGGGAAAGATGGAGTTTTTGAGGAAAATAATTCGCAAGCAGGAAAAAATTAAACAATTTTTATTAAGGATTTATCGTTTTTTTCAGAAAATAAAATTTTTATTTTTGGATTTGTATGCAAAAAAAGTTGGTTTATACAATGGACAAAAATTTTTAAAAAAGTTGTCTTTGAAAGAATCCGATTTATTACTTCTAAAAAAAATAAATTCGGGAGAGTCAATTATGGTTGCAAGGTATGGGTTTAACGAATTCAAAGTTCTTTTAAAGTTAGGGGATGAGGAAAGGAGGAATGAACATTTGAATGTTGTTGCTGGATTTTTTCCAAAAGACAAAGCTCTTATAGAAGATTTTAGAAAATTATATTTAGAATCTTCTAAACGCTTAGATGTACTTGCTTCTTGGATGTATCGTTATTACTTTTTTAAGAAAAAAAATTTTGTTAAAAATTTTCCAAATATTTCTTACTTAATTGATTTTGATTCTTTAAACCCTCTCAAAGCAACTTGGTTTAAGGCTTTAAAGGTAAAAAGGGTTTTAGTTGTTCATCCGTTTGAAAAAACAATTCTTCATCAATATAAAAGAAGAAATCTATTAAAAATAATTCCGAAGTTTAAATCCTTAACAATTGTTCCTGCTGTTCAGAGTATAGGGGGGGGAAGCGATCAATTTAAAACTTGGTTTGAAGCATTAGAATATATGAAAAAAGAAATTTATAAAAAAAGGAAATCTTTTGATATTGCATTAATTGGCTGTGGTGCTTACGGGTTTCCTCTTGCTTCCTATGCAAAATCCTTAGGAAAACAAGCAATACATTTGGGAGGATCATTGCAGCTTTTGTTTGGAATAAAAGGTAAACGTTGGGAAGAGGAGGGGATTGTATTTTCCAAAGGATGGATTTACCCATTAGATGAAGATACTCCCAAAGGTCTAAAAAAAATAGAAAATCTTGAAGGGAAGTGTTACTGGTAGTTTTTGCATTTTCATTAAAATAATATTTTTAAACTTCAATCTTCTATTAAAAATTATGGCAATAAAAAAATTTCTATCTAAAACATATAAGCTTTTAGTCGACTTTTATCTATATTTAAGGCTTCCAAAATTAAAAATTAAAGAATCAAGCACAAAAAATTTACTAATTGTCCGCCCAGATGGGATTGGAGATTACATTCTTTTTAGGAATTTTTTAAGCGAAATAAAAAACTCAAAAAAATATAAGAGATATAAAATTACTTTCCTTGCAAATAGTTCTTATTTAGACTTAGTAAGGCATTTAGATGGAAACCTTATTAAAAATGTTGAATTTGTAGATAATTCCAAAGTTTATTATTTAGGATATAATTATATCTTGTCTCTTTGTAAACAATTAAACAATTATAATTTTGATACTATTCTCTATCCAGTTTTTTCTCGCAATTCGATTTTTGATATAATTATTGGAAAACTTTCATCAAGAGAAAAAATTTCTTTTAAGGGAAACTCGGAAAATATACCTTTTTTTGAAAAAATGTTTTTAGATAAAATTTATACGAAACTAATTAACACTTCTGAAAAGTTTGAATTTGATAAAAACAAAGAATTTTTTGAAAAGTTGTTAAACAAAAAGATAAATTTAAAAAATCCGGTCATTTCCTTCAAAAAACAGAAAAAGGAAAATAATTATTTTGTAGTTAATCCCGGTGCAAGTGCAATTTACAAAAGATGGAAGGAAGATGGTTTTTCAAGGGTGATAGATTTTTTAATTGAAAAATATGATTGTCAAATAAAATTAATTGGTTCCAAAAATGAATTTTCTATTTCAGAGAAAATTAAGTCTTTATCGAAGTATTCCGAGAAAATAGAAATTTTATGCGGGAAGGGTTTTGAGGAGGTAATCTCTATTGTTGTAAATTCTTCTGGAGTCGTTTCAAATGAAACAAGCACGGTTCATTTAGCAGTAGCATTAAATAAAAAAGTGGTTTGTATTTCTAATGGAAATCACTATGAAAGATACCATCCATATCCAAATTATTCTAAGGCAGTTTATATTTATCCGGATAATTTTAATCCCTCTAAAGATTTGGATAAGGATTATAGAACGAAAAGCGATATAAAAGATATTTCTTTGAAAAATGTAATTAAGCAAATAAATTTATTTTGGGATACAAAATAAATTTCTTATACGTTTTATTTTATCTTTTTCATAAAAGATAAATCTCTTTTTTGTTTCAACATCAAATATAGAATAGTTATTTTCTTTTAAAAATTCCATAAGCTCCTTTGAACTGCCTTCTTTTACGGCTTCATATATTTTTGGAGAAAATTCCATTATTATTTTTGGTTTGTATTTCTTTATGATTTTGTTTATGCCTTTTAATACGTAAAGTTCGTATCCTTCAACATCCATTTTGATAAAGTCTATTTTCGTATCTTTTAAAAATGAATCTCCATCAACAATTTTCACTTCTTCTTCGAATTCATTATCTTGTTCTTCGGTTGCCAACTTATTTTTTATTAAAGAGGATCCACCAATATTTTTACGATTCTCGTAGATTTTTGATGTTCCAGATTTTTCTCCCAAGGCAAGATTGTATAATTTTACATTTTGGTAACGATTTTTTTGTATCGATTTTAAGTTTTGTTTGTATATTCTTTTTATTGGTTCAAACCCAATTACATTTTTGCAAAACATCGGCAAAAGATTTGTATAGTATCCAATGTTTGCTCCGATATCCAAGAAAGTATCTTCCTTTTTAATGTTCTTAATAATTGTATTCACCACTTGCTTTTCATGAGGGATATCTAAAAACAACGACTTATCGTGCAATCCGTTATCAGGATTTATCCAAATAAAAAATATTTTACCCTCTATTTTAATTTCCTTAAGGAGGGGCGTATTAAATTCTTTTAATTTTTTATTTTTTGAATAATTTATTCTCAACGAAGTTCCTTTTTCTTTTCAATTTGCTCTATCCAATATTCATTCGTTAAC
>CAZIWS010000069.1:0-3422 GCA_964543175.1 uncultured Candidatus Saccharibacteria bacterium | reverse complement strand
TTTTTTTTATAGATTTTTTAATAAAGTATTTATTTTCTAATAAAGAAAAAACATTTTTATTATCTTCTTCCATCTTTTATATATTTTATATTGGTAAATTAGTTGGCGGAGCTGCTTCTTTAGATTCAATACGCTCAAAGGTGGGAACTTTTAATATCTGACCAGGGAAATGCCACAGGGTTGCTAATTCTTCTACATTTAAAACAAATGTTTCTGGAACAGAAAAAGCTTTAAACCAAATAGAAAATGGCCAAAAAACATATTTTTTACTAAATATTTTATATCTTAAAGGAACATGAAAAAAAGTTCTTTTTCTAAATTTTTTTAACATTCGATCTGCTAAAAGCATAACAATTTTAGGAGAAGCTAAATAAAAACCACCATAAGCATCTGCCTGAGTTGATTCAACTCTTGTTAAGCCATTAGAAAATGGATTAGTAAATTGACGAAAAATTAAACGAATATTTCTTGAATTATTAGTTCTAGTTCCTAGTGGAAAAATTTCTTTTTTGGCAATATAGCAAACCCTAATTCCTGTATCAAAACCAAGCTTGGTAATTTTTTTAGTGCTAGCTTTTACTATTTCATCAAGAAAAGCAGGGGCACGAATTTCTTTAGAAATTGTTCCATCTGCTCTTTCATTTATTTTAGTAAATTCATTCAATCTTTCTCTTATTGTAAGTTCAGCTTCTTTTACCCAATCATGATATTTAAACCAACCTTCTCCTTTAGAAGGATATTTTTTCATAGCCGGACGAACAACATATTGCAACCACATCTGTTCTCCTTTTTGAATAGAAGCAAAAAGTTCAATAATAGAAGAAATGGGATCAATTTTAAGTTCTTCTTTTGATTCTTTATCTAAATTAAAATCAATATAAGTTTTTATAGGATAGGCTTCTGGTTTTTCTAAAATAAATTCACAACCCCACAAATTCCAATTACTTTTTTCTGTTATTTCATCAACTCCTAAGGTATAATCTAAAACCTCTCTAACTTGTGATTGAGGATATTGGGCATACATTTGAGTTTCAATTAAATCTTTAATACGGGTTGGTGTTCGAATAAAAAAACGAACCTGTCCATCGATAGAAGCTATTTCCAAAGAAAACCAAAAATGAACTGCTCCTTGCCAAAAAACCTCTAAACCACTTTTTTCACTATGATGATAAAAGGCATTACTTAAAAAGAGCTCCATTGCCCTAGGGGATCTTAAAACTTCTCGAGGAGGAATAATTTCAAGCAAAGTCCAAGTAATTCCAGAAATAAAATCTTGCTTAATGTAATGCATCCATAATTTGTAAGAAATAAAAACCAAAAGAGCCACTCCAATGAATGGTAAAAGCCATATTAAAATACTATAAAAAAAAGAAAAAATCATTTCAAGCATTATTTATATTTTAATACAAAAAAAGACTAAATCCAAACTAAATGGGGATAATGATTTATTTTAACAAAAAATTAAACAATAGAATAAAGATTACTTTTATTTTTTTTGAAATATTTAGGATTTTGAATATTAACTAAAATAGTATTTTTTTTGAAATATCTTTCTTTCATAACTTTTTCTACTATTTCTTCTTTAGTTAAAGGTCCTTCTCTTTTTAAAATATCTTTAATAACATCACGAGCAATTCCAACCTTATAGCCCCAATCAGCTAAAGCATACATTCCTCTACCAACTAAAACAAAACGAGAATCTTTAATAAGCTCATTGTGGCAAGTAGCATAGTAAGTTTTTCTTTTAAAAGTTTTTGTTATAGCATCAGCTACTTCTTTAAAATGCATTGGTGAACCATGTTTTCTCATAACCAAAAAAGCATAATCTTTTACTCCTCGAGTGTGAACATTAGGTGAAGTTGACTTTCCCCATTCTCCAAGGGGATTTTTAGAAATTTTCTTTGATATAGATAGCCAGCGATGAATAATTTCTTCATCTCTGTGATGTTCGGCAATTTCTTTTAAGTGGTCAAAGAATTTTTTAATCATTTCTGTTTCTGGAATAAGATCTTCGTCTTCTAAAACAGCAAAAAGATTTTTTAAAGCATTATGAACATTTTCGGCCATTTCGTCATCAACAGACCAGCGTGAATGAAAATGATCATCTTCACGGTGTTTTTTAAAAGAATCTCCAAGAACTAAATAAAAATGAATGTGATTTTGAGTAGCCTTATCTTTAGTAATATGATTTAATAAATCTTTTTCAGTTACAATGGAACCCAGAGAATGAATTAATTTTTTTATTTCTTCAAAAACAGCTTGCTCTGCTTTATAGGTTTCAGATTTTTTTATTGATTTTAAAGCAACGTCTTCAATTTGACGAACTCTTTCACGAGTAATTCCATATTTTTTACCTATATCTTCCAGAGTCTTTCTTTGAGCTTCTTTATTTAACCCAAAACGATTCATAATAACATCAGAAGCGCGATCGTGCAAATGAGAAGTTATTTTTTTAGTAATTTGTTTTGGCTTAAATGTTATTGTTGACATAAAATTTTTATAATTCTTTTCTATTAAATAATAAATTAAACATTACCTTTAATTATACATATTCTAAAGCTGGTGTCAAATTTTATTTATTTATTTCGACTTATTTTAACCCTAGCTAATTCCGTTAAATATTTTTTTCTTAAACGAATAGATTTTGGGGTCACTTCTAAATATTCATCCTGATTCATTACTTCTAATCCTCTTTCAATATTTAAAACAAAAGCTGGTTTTAAAAAAATAGCATCATCTGTTCCTGAAGCTCTCATATTGGTAAGTTGTTTTCCTTTTGTTGGATTAACAGCCATGTCTTCACCTTTAAGAACATTACCTATTACCATTCCTTCATAAATTTCAGTTCCATGTTCAACATATAAAACACCACGTTCTTGTAAATTTGCAAGAGCAAAAGAAACTGCCTTGCCTGAAACCATTGAAGTCATAGAACCATATTCTCTTTTTTTAATTTCTCCAGCATGCTTTTTAAAGCCAACAAAACGAGAAGAAAGGATACCTTCGCCCTTAGTATCAATAATAAATTCATTTCTAAAACCCAAAAAACCTCTAGTTGGTATTTCAAAAATAATTCGAGCAATATTGTTTTTTTCTTGCATATTTTTCATTAAACCTCTCCTTTTGCTAATTTTTTCAATAATTACTCCAGAAAATTCTATCGGTACGTCAATTACAAGCTCTTCATATGGTTCGAGAAGCTGACCATCATTCTCTTTAAGAATAACTTCTGGCTGAGAAACTTGCATTTCAAAACCTTCTCTTCTCATATTTTCAAGCAAAACAGCTAAATGTAATTCACCTCTTCCGTAAATTTTGAAAAAACTAGGACCTAAATTTTTGTTTTCAGCTATTGGAGAAAAATCTACCTTTAAGCCAACATTAACTTCTAATTCTTTTTCTAGTCTTTCTTTTAATTGACG
>CAZIWS010000068.1:0-3527 GCA_964543175.1 uncultured Candidatus Saccharibacteria bacterium | reverse complement strand
ATGGGAAAGAGATAATCAATTAAGAATAGCTAAAGAACAAAAAGCTATTCAAAAAGAGGAGGACGAAAGAAAGAAGCTTGCTAACATTAAAGAAACTGGCACTAAGGATGAAATTATTAAGCAACAAGCTGCTTATGATAAAGCTAAAAGTGGTACTACTAAGGCCAAGAAAATTGCTGATGAAGCACGAGATCTTTCTGCTGGTATTAAACCTAAAAAAGATGATTCTTCTGATTTAAAGAAATTTAAAGAGCGTCAAGATGAAATTAAAAAAGAATATGTTGACGAGAATGGCGAATTTGATAAGGATTCCTTAAATACTATGGATTTATTTTTTACAGAATCTGCTAAAAAAGGTAAAGCTGAGCTTAATACTAGTCTTGATCAATATATGTCTATGGTTGCTTTAAAGCTTACTGAAAAAGCTAGTTTTAGTCCTGAAGAAATAGAGTTCTTTAAAAAGAAAGAAAAAGAAATTCAAAAAGCTTTAAGAGGAAAAGATAATGATTATATTAAGGAATGGAATAAGGCTTTAGGTGAAGGGTTTAATGGGTTAGAAAAAGACGAAAAAGGAGATTTAATAAAATATAATACAAGTACTATAAATACAGATAATTTTAAAGGAACTATTAGAAAGAAAGAAGATAAAGGAAAGAAAATTTCTAGGGATTCTAACTCTGAGTTTTCTTCTGAAACAATACAAGACAATGCTTTTGAAGCTCTTAAAAATAAGCTTGAAGAAGAAAATAAGCTTGTTAAATTACAAAGTAAAGATAAAGATCAAGCGAGACAAATTATTAAAAACATGCTTGGTAATGGTGGTAAAGGTGGTAATGGTTTAGGATATTCTTTGAGTGAAGAAGAAATAGATTCTGTTACAAATAGAATAATGACTGTTTCTAGTTCTTCTAAATCACCAGAAAATGATGAAGTTAGAAAAGCCAGGGAATCGGAAGAGCAAAAGAAAGTTATCGAAGCACAAAATACTAGAATTAATTCTGTTGCTGGTGAAAATTTAGATAATAATGTTCTTGATGCTGTAAGAATTAAAATTGATGAATGGAATAAAAAAGATAATGCAAATCATTTTAATAACGACGACCAAATAAAAGAAGCTCTTAGACAGGTTATGGAAGGTGTTAATAATTCTGCTAACAACAATCAGCAATCTCAAAATAATAATATACCTAATACACCCCCTGTTAATGTATCGTTTGATGGTAAATTTGCTAGATCTATTTCTAGAAGCATTGCAGATGCTATTAATGCTGGTTCATCTAATAATTATTCATCGAAAGATAGTATTAATAATCTTGTTAATAGTAATACGGAATTATCTTCATACTTAGGAAGCTTTGCTCAAAACTTTACAAGTAATTCTGATAATTTTATATCAACTGTTTTAGATTTAGTTTCTGAAATTAAAGATAAAGAACAAAAAGAATCTGCTATGGTTGTTATTATGGAGAAACTTATTGGTAATAAAGAAAATTATAAAGCTGCTGAAAGTGATTTTGTTGAAAAAACTTATTATATGAATAACGAAGATGCAGATATTATAAATAATGCTTTTGGTAAAGCCAGAGAAAATATAATATCTAAAGATAAAGCTCAAAAAGAAGAAGAAGAAAATTTGCAAGATTATTTGGATAATGGTTTTTCTAGAAGTTAATTTATTTAAAAATAAAAAATGAAAAAGGTTGAAAATTTAAATAAGATATTGGATTTAATAAAATCTAAAGAAATTTCTTTGAAGAGATTAGATTTTGTTAGAAAGTATGATTTAGATCCTAAGCATATTGGAGCATGCTTTAATTCAATATTTTTTAAATGGATTAATTCTGATGTAGACATTAGAGGGTTTATGGATTTGGTTATTAAATCAAATCCATCCTTTAATATTTCTGAATTTTCTATTTTTGATCTTATTATTGATTATTTAAAAATACATTTATATCCTATTAAAGATTTAATTGATGAAAATCCAGATGATGTTATAAAAGTTGTTATAGGTTTAAAAGAAAATTATTTAAATAATGATTTAAATATTGGTTCTAAAAACATTTCTCCAGATTTAATGGATGATATTTATAATCCTTTTGATAATCCTAATACTATAATAGATGAAGTTATAAATGTGTTGGAGGTTAAATTTTCTAATAGGGAATTTAGAGATAGGTTTTATGATGTTTGTATTAAATTTATAAAAAATATTAGAAATAAATTTCAAACTTTTGATATTTTGATTAAATCTAAAAAAGAAAATGGAGTAGGTCTTGATAAAAGTGTAGCGGATAAAGTTTTAGATAAAATAGAGAAAATAAAAAAACAAGCAGAAAATAATATATTGCAACAGGGGCATTTTGGCGAAATACCAGTAAAGAATGATGAAAAAATTTCTGATCTTGATATTGATAAAGAAGATTCTAATACAAGCACACGTTTAAGTGATGTAAAAATAAATTCTTCTAGTAATATTAAAAATAAAACTATTATAGAAGAATATAAAGAAGGTGATATGAAGTTTCATGTTTTTGATGGTTCTGTAGAAGAAATGTATTTGAACCAAATTAAAAACAAAGAAGAAATATCAGATATGAACGTAGCTTCCGATTTTAAGAAAAAATTTGAAAATATTAAATTAATAGGCCCTATTGAAGAATTAGCATTTTTTACCATTAGGGATTTTAGAAATTTAGATCAAATAATAGAAAAACGTGTTTTGAGTATAGAAAATAAGATAAAAGTTTTGTCTTCATATTCTGCAAGAAAAAGAGTTCTTGGAATAAATGAAAAGTTAGTTAGAGATGACACATTCACGTCCATCCATATAGAAGAATACGAAGTTGAGGCAAGAGATACAAAGCTCGGGCCTGAGGAAATCACCCGCGACATTCCGAACGTCGGTGAGGACGCGCTTAAGGATTTGGACGAACGCGGTATTATACATGTCGGCGCGGAGGTTCGTTCGGGCGATATCTTGGTCGGCAAGGTCACACCAAAAGGCGAAACCGAGCTGACGGCTGAGGAACGCCTGTTGCGCGCGATATTCGGAGAAAAGGCGCGTGAGGTGCGCGACACTTCGCTCAAGGTCCCTCACGGTGAATACGGAATCGTGGTGGATGTCAAGGTGTTCACCCGCCAGAACTGTGCCGAATTAAGCCCCGGAGTAAATATGGTGGTGCGCTGCTATATCGCCCAGAAGAAAAAGATATCTGTAGGAGATAAAATGGCGGGCCGTCACGGAAATAAGGGTGTTATTTCAAGAATACTTCCGCAGGAGGATATGCCCTTCCTGCCGGACGGAACTCCTTTGGACATTGTACTCAATCCTTTGGGCGTGCCTTCCCGTATGAATATCGGCCAGGTTCTTGAGACTCATCTCGGTTATGCAGCCAAGACCCTCGGCTTTAAAATTATGACTCCGGTATTTGACGGTGCACATGAACGGGATGTCCGTCGTATGCTGGTCGATTCCGGCAAAAGCGAAGACGGCAAAACGAGATTATTTGACGGACGAACCGGGC